>CAZGBY010000043.1:0-15186 GCA_964524125.1 uncultured Clostridium sp. | reverse complement strand
AATTTGTGAATTATTGATTCCTTTTTTTCTTTAAGTTTATTTTACCATTTACAACTAAGTTCTAACAAGTATAGATAAAGCTTATAAAGTTGTAGAATATGCTTTAATTTAAATCTGCATATCAATTTACTTTTTTAATAAAATGAAATCTTATTAAAAAATAATAAGAAAATCAATAAGAAAAGAACTTTGTCAAGAAAAAAAACTTGACAAGCATATATTTTATGATATAATTATCACGTAAATTTTAAAAAGGAGTGAATTATTTTATGGCAGTTAAAATTAGATTACAAAGATTTGGTGCTCACAAGAACCCTCAATATCGTATCGTTGCTTGCGATTCAAAGAGTCCTCGTGATGGAAGATTCCTAGAAGTTTTAGGTACATATAACCCAGTTGCTAATCCAGCAATCGTTAATGTAAATGAAGAAGCTACTAACAAGTGGTTAAATCAAGGTGCTCAACCTACTCAAACTGTAAAGAATATTCTTAAAAGCATTAAGTCTACTAAGTAATTAGTGGAGGTACGAAATGGGAAATTTTGAAGCTTTAATTCAAAACTTAATCCAACCACTTTTATCATTTCCAAATGATCTTGAAGTTAAAGATCTAGGAGAAAATGATGGATTTTACACTTTCTTAGCTTCTGTAAATGAAGCTGATTTAGGACGTGTTATTGGTAAAAATGGTCATATTGCATCTGCAATTCGTACTATTATTTATGCAATGGCTTCTAAAGAAGGCGTAAAGGTTCGTTTAAATATTGAAGCAAAGTAGTATTAAATTGCTACAATAAACTCTTAGATTTAATTCTAGGAGTTTTTATTTTTTAAATAAAAAGAAAAGGAATGTATACTTATGGAAAAATTATTATACATAGACGCTTGTATAAGAGGTAGCGAATCTCGTACTAAGAAAATCGCAACTCCAATCATTGAAGAGTTAAAAAAACGCTATGATGTAAAAACATTAGTCATTAATGATTTACAATTGAATATTGTTAATCACGATCTTATTAATAAAAGATTAAATGGTGATATTCCAGATTATGTACTTGCTTGGGCAAATACTATTCAACAGTCAGATAGAATTGTAATTTCAGCACCATTTTGGGATATGTCTATTCCATCTGCTTTAAAGGTATTTATAGAACTATGTTCTATCTTAAATATTACATTTAAATCAGATAATGAGAAATGTTATGGTAACTGTAACTGCAAAAAGTTATTATATATCACAACTCGTGGTATGAATATAAAAACACGTGACAAACTTGATCAAGCAACATCTTATTTTGAAGCTTTATCAGAACTTTGGGGTTTAGGTAAAGTAGAAGTTATTTCTGCAAATAACCTTGATTATGTATCACAAGAAGAAATTAATAATAAAATTAAAAGTGCTATTAAAGAAGGTTTAAAGTTAGTACTTACATTTTAATTCTAGAAGATCCTTACAATATTTGTAGGGATTTTTTTATAAAAAAATAACGAATGAATTAACACTCGTTATCAATTAAATCTTTATTATATTTAAATTGCATATATCCAATACCAATTCCCATTATAATTAAGAATATTATCATATAAAATAATATAGGAAATGAGAAGTTTCCATTAATATTAGCATCTTTAAATGGTTTAATACCATGAGCATAAATAGCACAAAATATCATAAATAACGCAAGTATAATAGATGTAATATTTAATATCTTTTCTTTAATGTTAATAGTTTTCCAACTTTTAAATAGATATACTATAAATATAGGTATATATAACATATAAATAGAAAGAATAGGAAGTTCTGAAGAATCAAATGAAAATACGCCAAAAATAGAATTACTATTTAAATTAGCACCATAAAAGTAGAAAAACCATATTGCACAAAATAGTAGTGTAATTACTCCTGAATTATTAGGTACATTAGTTATTTCATCTACTTGTTTAAATATTTTAATATCTGTTTTTTCACCTCTATTTGAAATAGAATACATACTTCTAACATTTCCAAGCATTAATCCATTTAAAGTACCTAAACATGATATTACAACAAACACATTTAAAAGTGTTCCACCAAAGCTTCCAAATAACTTAGTAAAAGCTTTAGGTGCACCATCATTTATAATTATATCAACACCGATTGATGATGATATACCTATAAAGAATGTTACATATATAACCATCACAATAATAGATCCTATCATTAAAGCTTTAGGTAAATTCTTTTTAGAATCTTTAATTTCAGAGTTTATTGATGTGGCGATTATCCAACCTTCATATGCAAATACTGCTGCGCAAATAGCACCAAAAATACCATCAAAGGATTCACTAGTACTTGTTGAAAACTTTAAATTTTCTAAAGTTGTTCCATTAACTAATCCTGCAATTGTACCTACAATTGCCATTAAAATTAATGGGATTAATTTTATTATTGTTGCTGATACTTGTGCTTTACCTGCAATTTTAGGTGTTAACATATTAAGTGCATATGCACCTATTAAATATAAAAGTGCAAGTGCTATACAAAGACCACCTGTAATATCAGAAGAACCAAATAAATTCAGTGTATATCTAGCTGAAACCCACGCAAGTACTGATGTCATTGCAGGATAATAAATTGTAGATAAGAACCATCCGATTATAAATCCATATTTTTTACCAACGATAGCCTCAGAATAATCTACAACTCCATTTATTTTTTCATATTTATTTGCATATCCTGCAAAAGTTGCGGAAAATACTACCATAAGTATTCCTCCTATAACCCATGCTAGTACTCCAAGTAGTACATTACCATTTGTACTTTTTAAAATATCCTGGGCTTTAAAAAAGATGCCAGAACCTATTACAATACCTACAACCATTGATATCGCTGTAAATAATCCATATTTTTTATTAAGCATAAAAATTCTCCTTTAATTAGTATAGTTTGTATATTAATTAAATTAATATTTGATTTATTTTAATTATATAAGAAAAATATAAGATTGTAAATAACTATAAATTTTTGGATTTATAATATACAAAATAATTATAAAAAGGTATAATTATATTAATAAAAAAAATTAACTAGAAGAAATAATGTAAGTTTAAGTAGTATAATATATTTGAATTGGAGTGGTATTATGATAGATTATAAAGAAGGATTTATTATATGTCCTAGTCATATTAAAACTAAAATCTTAAGTGAACTAGTAAATGATTTAAACTTTAAAAACTATACATTTTTAAGTCTTGAAGAATTAAAAAGGAAATTAACTTTTGATATAAAACCTGAAGGTTACATATTTTTAGCAAATGAATTAAATGTTAAATTTTCAGTTTCATCATCTTATATATCGTCACTTTTGTCATTAAATGGCAATTATAACTCTAAGAGTGGTAAATTTTTACTTGATATAAAAGAATTACTTGAAAAAAATAATTATCTTATTTGTGATGATATATTTAATCAAAGAAAAAAAGACTTGCATTTTACTTTTGTAGGTTATGAAGATACTAAAGAACTTCAGTATGTAATATCACAACTTGAAGATAATACTTATGATATATTCTATCCTACTATATTATTAAATCACAAGCAACTTTACTATCATACGTTTTTAAATATTGAAGATGAACTTGCATATGTGTTTGATAACATCCAAACACTTTTAAAAAATGGTATTGATATTTCTAATATAAAATTATGTAATGTATCAAATGAATATATCTTTTTAATAAAAAAATATGCAAATCTATTATCTATACCTGTTGTAATACCTCAAGAAAATGAAGTGATGTCAACAAAAGTATATCAAGAATTTATTTATAAGATAGAAGAGGGATTATCTTATGAAGAAATTATAAATCTATTACAAAGTAAAGATAATTATATTTTAAATAAATTAATAGATATTATTAATAAATATAAACTATATCTAAATAATCCTATAAATGATTTAAAGTATTGGCCTGATCTTATAAAAACTATTTCTTATGAAAATGATTTATATGATAATTATTTAGAATTTATAACTATTGATGATTTAAAATCTTATACTAATTCATATATTTATTTACTAGATTTTAATATAAATATACCTTTAATAATTAAAGATGAAAGATTTATTAAAGATGAAGAAGCTAAGTTACTTGATCTTGATGAAACAGTTACATTAAATTTAATTAATAAAACAAAAGTTATTAATTCTTTACAAGAATGTAATAATTTAGTTATATCTTATAGTTCTATGCATAGTTTTAAATCATCTAATATTTCTTCACTTACAACCGATTTAAATATGAAAGAAATTAAGCATAATAAGAATGAATATAATATGGGTTTAAATCAAACATTAGATAATTTACATTTATCTTTAATGCTAGATAACTATATCAAATACAATGAACAAAATGATGATTTAATTAATTATTATCATAGTGATTTAAAATATAATACTTATGACAATACATTTAAACCTTTAGATTTAACATATTTTAAGGAAACTATTAAAAATCCTTTTGTACTTTCTTATTCTGATTTACATGATTTTTATCAATGCCCATTTAAATATTATTGTAAAAAAATATTAAAAATAGATACATTTACTCCAACAATAGATACAATGTTAGGAAGTTATGCTCATGGAGTATTACAAGATTTTGAAACTTATGGTGAATCATTTGATTTTGAAGAATCTTCAAATAAATATTTAGAACAAGAAAAAGAATTAGCTATCAGTAAAGATTATAACTTTACTAATAAAGATTTGTTTTATTTTAATAAAATGAAAGAACATCTAAATATAGTAATTGAACAAATTAAAAGTCATAAACAATATTCTTCTTTAAATAACTCTTTATGTGAAAAGAAAATGGATGTTATACTTGATAATGGTAATTTAATATTTAAAGGATTTATTGATAAATTATGGTATGATAATGACAAAAAATATTTAGCTATTATTGATTATAAGACTGGTTCTGATATTGAATCGTTAAATAATTTAGAATATGGACTTAATTTACAACTTCCTGTTTATATTTATTTAGTTAAAAATGATGAAGAATTTAAAGATGCAAATATAGTAGGTTTTTATCTTCAAAAGATTAATATTATCTTACCTAAATCAGGAGAAGGAACTGTTTTAGAGCAAATAAATAAAAACTTAAATATTGAAGGATTTACAAACCCTAATTTAGTTAATTCTATTGACACTACAAGAGGTTCTTATTTAAAGAACTATAAAGAAACAAAAGATGGAACTCCAAATGCATATAGTAAAGTATTTACTGATGAAGATATTGATACATTATTTAATATAGTTTCATCTAAAATTGATGAAGCTTATGATTTAATAATGAATGCTAAATTTAATATTACTGTAAAAAGAATTGATAAGAAAAATATAAGCTGTGATTTTTGTCCATTTAAAGATGTTTGTTTTAAAACATCTAAAGATATAATTGAACATAAAGGTAAAAAATGGAAGGAGGAAGAAGATAATGCCAATGAATGATATGCAAGCACTTGCGGCTTATGGTAAATTTGATAAAGATGTACTAGTTTCAGCAGGTGCAGGTAGTGGAAAAACTCAAGTATTAACATCTAGAGTTACAAATTTAATTAAAGAAGGTACTTTACCTACTGAACTTTTAGTACTTACTTTTACTAACGCAGCCGCAGCTGAAATGAAAGCTCGTGTAAGAAAAATGCTAGGAAGTGACGAAAGTCTTAAAGATAGTATATCATTACTTGAACAAGCTTATATAACTACATTTGATTCATTTAATTTATCTATGTGTAAAAAATATTTTTATAAATTAAATGTTTCACCTGATTTATCTATTTGTGATAGTTCATCAATTTATATGAAAAAAATCGAAATAATAACTGGCATTTTAGATGAACTATATGAAGAAAATAATCCTTTACTTATAGATTATTTAAATAAATTTACTACTAAAAAAGATAATTCTTTAATAGATACATTAATGTTACTTATAAATTCTATAGATAAAAAAGAAGATTCAATTTCATTTTTAGAACATTATAATGATATTTATTTTTCAAATGAATTTATAAATATGATAAAAAATGAATATTATGATTATATTATTTCTTTGAAAGAAGAATTATTTAATAAGATTAATGAAATGTATTCTTATACTGATTCTAAAAAAAATATAGAAACTTTTGACATGATTATAAATGGTTTGAATTTCCAAACATTTGAAAGTATTAAAAGTGTTTGTAGTATAAAACTTCCAATTATTAAGGATGAAGATTATAAAATATTAAGAAAAACAACTAAAGCATTAATGGATGAAATACTTAAATATACTGATTATGAATCACTTGATGAAGCTTTAGATGAATATAAACAAACATCATCATATATTGAATTGTTTAAATTAATATTAATTAAATATTATAAACAAATTGATTTATATAAATCTCAAATGGGCTTATATGAATTTAATGATATTCAAAAACTAGCTATTAAATTAGTTAAAGAAAATGAAGATGTAGCTAGTGAACTTAGATCTAATTTTAAAGAAATATTAATTGATGAATATCAAGATACATCAGACTTACAAGAAACATTTATTTCATATTTTAAAAATAATAATCGATTTATGGTTGGAGATATTAAACAATCCATTTATAAATTTAGAAATGCTAATCCTAATATATTTGCCAAAAAATATGAAACATATTATTCTATTAACAAAGATAACTATCCATCGCAAAAAGATGAATTTTCATTATATGATGGTTATTTAATTGATATGAATCAAAACTTCCGCTCAAGAAGTGAAGTATTATCAGATATTAATGTTATGTTTTCACATCTTATGTCTAAAGAAGTTGGGGATGCTGATTATATAAAATCCCATCAAATGAAGTTTGGGCTTACATTATATAATGATGTAAAATGCGATTTTGATTCTGGATTTAATAGTGATTTTATCTATTATCCTTATGATATATCATCAAAAATAGAAAGAGATTACTATGAAGGTTTTATTATTGCTAAAGATATTTTATCTAAAGTAGGTAAATATACAGTATTTAATAAAGAAGAAGGCTTTAGAAAGGCTACTTATAATGATTTTTGTATTATATTAGATAGACAAAATCATTTTGAAATATTTAAAAAAGTACTGGAATATTTCTCTATTCCTGTTGTGATTTATGCTGATCAAAGTATAAATTCATCATATCCTTCAATGGTTATACTTAATTGTTTAAAATTAGTTTCATATCATTTTATGCATACATTTAATAGTGATTATTATCATGCACTTTCAAGTGTATTAAGAAGTTTTTTATTTGAGTATTCAGATGATGAAATTTATAAAATAGTTTCTAGTAAAGACTTAGATAATATTGTATCTAAAACATGTAAGGAAATATCTTATTTAATTGATACAAAGGATAGTCAAACAATTTTAAATGAAATAATTAATAAATTTAAATTCTATGATAATATTTTAAAGATTTCTAATATTAATAACTCTTTACATGAAGTTGAATTTATATCAGGTAAATTAAATGAATTATCTAAAATGGGATATCATTTTACTAAAGCTGTAGAAGTATTAGATGGTTTATTAAAATCATCATCTGAAGTTAAATATTCTTTAGATGTATCTACTTCACAAGGTGTTAAGATGATGAATATTCATAAATCTAAAGGTTTAGAATATCCTATTTGTTATTTTGCAGATTTTAATCATTCTTATAATAGTGCTAATATTAAAAGCAAAACTGGTTTTGATCCTAAATATGGTATATATACACCTTGTTATAATGAAGGAGAAAAGGAAACTATTTTAAAAAGACTGTTTGTAAATAAATGGAAAAAGGAAACAATATCCGAAAGATTAAGATTATTTTATGTAGCACTTACTCGTGCTAGAGAAAAAATGATATTTATAAGAGATATATCTAATGTTAAGGATAGTATAGATACTGATACTCAAAAGTCTTTTGGACAATATTTTGATTATTTAGAAAGTAAAACACCTGAACTATTTAAAAATAGAATCGATTTAACTGAAGATTATTTTAATGAATTAGATGTAAATAGAATTAATCAAAACTCTTATAATTTAAATTTAAAATATAATCCTAAATTAGATTATGAACCATTAAATATAAATGGAAATATTGTAAAACAAGACCATATTTCAAAACGTATGAATAAAATATCTAATAAACATTTAGATAGTATGCTTGAAAAGGGTTTAGAATACCATTATATTTTAGAAATGTTAGACTTTACTAGACCTTTTGAGTCATTAAATGAACTTAATATTGATAAGAATGCTAAAGATATTATTGAAAGAGTTTTAAATATGGATTTAATGAAAAATATTTATTTAGCTAAAACTTTACATGAATATGAATTTTTTAGTATAATAGATAATGCATCTTATCATGGTATTATAGACTTACTTGCTATATATGATGATCATATTGATATAATAGATTATAAGCTTAAAAATTTTGATGATGAAGCTTATGATAGACAACTTAGTTTATATAAGAAATTTGTTTTGAGTAAAACAAATAAAAGAGTTGATTGTTACTTACTTTCAATTGTAGATGCAACTCTTAGAAAAGTCGAGGTATAATTATGAATTATTATCGTATTGGAAAAATATTAAATACTCATGGCCTTAAGGGAGACCTTAAGGTTATGGTTATAACTGATTTTGAAAGATTCTATAAAGGCGCAAATGTATATTTATATTATAAAGATGAATATATAAAATTGACAGTTAAGAATAAAAGTGAATATCCTCCTCATATTTTAGTTAGATTTGAAGGTTTAGAAGATATTAACTTGGTTGAAAAATACAAAGGTTCTGAACTTTTTATATCTGAAGAAGACCAAAAACCACTTGAAGAAGGCGAGTATTATTTTCATGAACTTATAGGACTTGATGCGTATAATGACAGAGCTGATTTTAGAGGTAAAGTTATTGATGTAAGAGAAGTCCCACAAGGGTATTTACTTGTAATTAAAAAAGAAAATGGTAAAAACGCACTTGTACCATTTAGAGATGAATTTATTTTGCGTGTTACAAAAGAAAGAGTTATTATTAAAGAAATAGAGGGCCTATTTTAATGAAAATCACAATTGTAACTTTATTTCCAAAAATGTTTGAAGGATTTAAAAGTGAGTCTATAATTAAAAGAAGTGTTGATAAAGGGCTTGTAGAATTTAACATTGTTGATTTAAGAGAGTATTCACAAGATAAACATCATCATGTAGATGATACACCTTATGGTGGTGGTGCAGGAATGGTTTTAAAATGTGACATTATGCATAGATGTTTAGAAGCTGTGAAATCAGATAAATCTCATATATGTTTAATGACTCCTCAAGGACATCAATATAAACAAGAAGATTGTAAAAGACTTTCAAAATGTGAAGATATTGTACTTGTATGTGGTCATTATGAAGGATTTGATGAAAGAATCAGGGATTATGTAGATGAAGAAATATCTCTTGGAGATTTTGTACTTACCGGTGGTGAATTACCTTCTATGATTATTTCTGATAGTATAATTAGGTTACTCGATGGAGCAATACTTAAAGATTCCCATGAGGGTGATTCTTATTCTAATGGATTGTTAGAATATCCTCAATATACTCGTCCTCAGTCTTATAATGGCATTGATGTACCATTTGTACTTCAAAATGGTAATCATAAAGAAATTAATAAGTGGAGAAAAAAAGAATCATTAAGAAGGACTTATTTAAGAAGACCAGATTTACTTGAAGGATATGAACTTGATAAAGAAGAAAGAAAATTACTTGATGAAGTTATTGAAGAAGAAAGTAAGTAAATGGTTAAAAGGTGTAATTAATATAGTGTAAAATATACTAAAAAGGTGCAATTAATATAGTGTAAAAAGTACTAAAAAGGTGCAATTAATACAATGTAAAAACCACCCAAAAGGTGCAATTGATGTGTTGGTGATGTTGAAAAAAAGAGTAATTAATAGTATAATAATTACAGGGTGATTTAAATGTATAGAAAATATTTGTTAGATTTAGTAGAGTGGAAAAATGATCAATATCGCAAGCCTTTAATTTGCTGGGGTGCAAGACAAGTTGGTAAAACTTACTTGATAAAGGAACTTTTTGCTGAAAAATATTTTCCTAATAAATTCATTTACATTGATTGTCGTGTTGAAAATGATTTTGTAAATTATTGTATGGAGCATTTAAATGCTAGAAAAATAATTGAATATCTATCGTTAGATAAAGATATGATTATTGATAAAGACACTTTGTTGATTTTTGATGAAGCACAAGAATGTTTACCAATAATTACCCTTTTGAAATATTTTTGTCAAGATTTTAGAGAAATACCAGTGATTGTAAGTGGTTCAATGGTCAGAATTAAATTGAAAAGAGAAAACAATAAAAGGGGAGGAAGTGAAAATGGTAAATTTTTATTTCCTGTTGGAAAAATAAATCAATTAACTATTTTTCCGATGAATTTTGAAGAGTTCTTATTCAATAGAAATAAGCAATTATATGATAGTTTGTTAAATACTTATAATAGTAATAAAAAATGTAATGATTTGATTCATGATAAAGCTATGGAAATCTTTTATGAATATATGTTAATTGGTGGAATGCCAGAAGCTGTTGCAATGTTTTTAGAAACAAAAAGTTATCAAAAAGCTAAAAAAACATTGATAGAATTATACGATAATTATTTGGCGGATATGGAATTATATCAAGCAAGCCCTGAATCAATAGTAAGAACAAAAAAAATATTCGAAAACATTTATACTCAATTAAATAAAGAAACTAAAAATTTCAAGGCATCTTTGATTGAAAAAAATGCAAAAGGTAGAGATTTAAAGACACCAATTGATTGGTTATCGTTATCGCACCTTATTAATAAAGCGTCGTTAATAAAAGAAAATGTTACTATTCCCTTAATTGATTCAGATGAATCTTTATATAGGATATATTTATCGGACATTGGTATATTTTCTTATCAAAGTAAAATCAACTCAACTACGTTCATAGACAAAAATGTAAGGAATTCATTGTCTGGAATTTTCTATGAAAACTATGTTGCTTCAGAATTGGCAAGAGCCGGTTATAAATTATTTTATTGGAAAGGTAAAGGAAATTCGGAATTTGAATTTATCATAGAATATGATTCTACAATTATTCCTATTGATGTAAAAAGGTCAAAGGGCAGACTGGATTCTCTAGAAAAATTTAAAAATCATAATAAATTATTCTTTGCAATAAAAATATCTGAAAATAAATATGGTTATGATGAAATTAATAAAATATTAACTATTCCTTTTTATTATGTTCCCTTTTTAATTGATACTCTAAAAAAAGGAGAAATTAATAAACTAATAGATAATAAAAATGACTATTCTTAAATTCATTAGAATATCACGAATTATTGTTTATAAGTTTGCAAAACCCTTCATTAGATGATAAAATAATAATAGAAAATGCTTTTGTAGAATTATTTATTATAATTAATTCGATCAGAAAACTATTTTATAATGGAGGAAAAACCATGGTAAAAAAAGTAAATGGATTAGCTGTATTAATATTGATTTTATTTTGCATAACTAGTTGTACCAAAATAAAACAACCTACCATTGTTGAAACTGAATGGAACACTGTTCGTAATATGCTTGATATTCCAAATATTTCTATAGACGATATTTTAGAAGTAAGAATAAAAGAAGGTGCGAGTGGTGTTGCACCTGGTACTTTAAACTATATTACATATAGTGAAAGTGAAGAAGATAAAGTGTCAATGTTGAGTTTATTAAACGTGTTAGTATATGAAGATAAAACAGAAAATTGGCAAATTTGTGGTGGTACTTACAAAGTATATTCAATAATTACAACTAATCAAAGATACAACATAAGTATTTCAAATGAATATATTTATAATAATCAAAAACATTATAAAGTCCTAGGAAGTCATATTTCATTTAAAAATCCTAGTAAAGAAGTATATTCTTTTATTACCTATTTAGATAATGCGACATTATATAGTTTAAGTAAAGATACAAATGAACGTTGTGAAGTAATTTGTAATATTGATAATGTTGGGAACCTTGAATTTATTGAATATGAATTAAATAATGATAATATCGCTACTTATGAATTAGAAACAGAATTTGGTAGTCTTTATATTTATGATAATGATATCTTTTCTTATAATGGTAATTTCTATAAAATGACAAATTATAGTTTTAATTTATAAGAAACACAATGATATAATATAAAAAAACGCATGAAACTGCATCCACCCTTATTTTGGGGAGGATGCTTTTTATTTACTAACAGATGAAAATTCATCTGTTTATTCTATTATTTATTTTTAAGAAGTGGCAAACTCAATTAAAGTGATATATAATATGAATATGTGATTTTATATTTTTAGTTTGAGTATATAAAATTTATTAATTTATTTAAGTAAAGAGGTAAAGATTATGAGTGAGAAGAAATTGATATGTCCTATTTGTGGGATGCCAACACGTTGTTATATGGGAAATTATAGAAAAGATTTATTGTGTGCTAGTCATGCAAATGCTTTAAAAGCGGGAAGAATCATTAAAGATGATGATGGAATGTTTTTAAATGCTGAAACTGGTGAAATCTTAAATAGTATGAATAATGATGAAACAACTAATGCTAATGCTCGTTGTATAGGTTGTGGTTTAACTGCAAAACCTGGATATTTATTTTGTTCATTATGTTATAAGAAATATAACGAGAAGAAGTTGCTTGTAGAAATTACAAATTGTAAAGATGTTATTATTTTAGATGATTCATATGAAGGAAAGTTTACTTGTAAAGACGGTCATATTGTTAAATCTAAAGCAGAAATGATTATTGATGATTGGCTATTTGATAAAGGAATTCCACATGCCTATGAAAAGAGGCTTCCTATAGATGCGGATGAAAAACATGATTTATATCCTGATTTTTATTTACCAGGATATAAAGATGATAATGACGCAATTTATATTGAATTTTGGGGATATAATGAAAATAATATTAAGTATACAAAATCTAAGAACTATAAGTTAAAAGAATATGAAAAACTTAAAATAACTGTGATTTGTTTAGAAGAAAAAGATTTGATGGATGTAAACGCCTCTATGGAAAGGAAATTAAATTTCTATAAGAAAGGTGTTATAAATGAATAGGCTAAAAGCTGTTAAGTTTGTGGCAAAAACTATAGTATTATTTAAATGAAGATCTATAAACAACAATTTGAAACTTAAAACAATTATCTCAAAAGCTAAATAGTAGTCTATTGAGACTCTTGATATTTTATGATATTATATTAGTGTCAGAAATTAAATAATATTCTATTGAAACGAGGAGGAGGAACTATGATTGATTTTTCAAATTGTAAGAAAACTGGTACGTATTATGGTGGATCTGAGAGAAAATTTGGAATAATATATAATGGATATGAATATATGTTAAAATTTCAAAAGTATAATAATTTTGGGCAAAAAATATATAATCATATTTCAGAATATTTAGGATCTCATATATATGAATCTTTAGGTTATAATGTTCAACATACAGTATTAGGATATTATAAAGGAGAAGAAATAGTTGCGTGTAAAAATTTTATTAGTGACGCTTTTCTTTTTGTGCCTTTTAATGATATTGGTGAAAGTACATTAGAAAACGATAAAGACACGTATCAATATACTTATGAAGATATAATGAAAATGTTAATAGATAATTCTAAATTAACAAATGTTAGTCAAACAATTAAACTTTTTTGGGAAATGTATGTAATTGACGCTATAATCGGCAACTTTGATCGTCATGGTGGAAATTGGGGATTTTTAAAGAAAAATAATCAATATATATTATCTCCTATATTTGATAATGGATCTTGTTTGTTTCCACAAATGGTTAGTGAGGATATAATGATTGATATAATGAATTCAGAAGAAGAAACTAATAAGCGCATTTATACTTTTCCTACATCTCAAATTAAACTACATAATAAAAAAAGTTCATATTTTGAAGTTATTAATAGTTTAGAATTTAAAGAATGTAACGAAGCCGTTATAAAAATTTATGAACTTTATGAAGAAGATAAAATAAATAATATAATTGATAATACGCCTTTAATTTCTAAGGTACATAAAGAATTTTATAAATATATAACTCATCAAAGATTTGATAAAATTATAAGAAATGCATATTTGAAATTGAAGGAGGATTTTGTTAAGTGAATAACATTGAAACTAAAGGTATTATTTGCGTTAAAGATGATTATAACTTCGAGTATAGAGTTTGCAACATTAATTATATCGAATATGAAAACGGTGAATATAAATATTTATTTTATCCAAATTATAATGTTATTGATTTATTAAGCTTAAAGTATTTTCAAGGAATTCCAGGTTTGGATCTAGATAAAAGATTAGAGTGTTACCAAAGAAATAATATGGTACCAGTATTTATATCAGAAAGAACACCTGGTGAAAATAGAGTTGATCTATGGGAATTATTGCAAATGAATGGTATGAATTCTTTAAATAGATTAGAATGGCTTATTAGAAGTGATATGAAGTATTCTGGTGATAATTATTACGTTATTAGAAATGAAGAAGAGAACAATATTAAAATTGATTCAATGTTTGAATTGACAAAAAGATATGATACATTAGATAATGCACTGTTAAAAATAATATGTTCTGGAAAAAATTTAGAATGTAGTGAAATATCAATTAACGATGATAATAGGAAAGATTATTATAAATTTTTAATGCCAATCTATATAAAAAAATATAATTTAAGAAAACATAAAATAAATGAAGGTATAAATAAAGCTAAAAATAATGATGTTTATAAGGGAAGAAAGAAGATTAGTATTGATCCATTATTATTCAATCATGTTTTGGAAGAATATCGAAATAAAAACTTATCTTTAGATGAAGCAATAAAAAAATTAAACATCAGTAAATCAACATTTTTTAGAAGAATCAAAAATAATTAAATGAAATAAATTTATGATGGAAATTAATGTGTACAATCTTATAATGTTAAGATAAACAAGTTGATTTTGGGGAAACAAAAAAATGCCTATGATTTTGGCGAAACGAAAAAATGCCTATTGACAGAAACTTCTGTTTATGGTATTATACATAAGG
>CAZGBY010000042.1:0-15437 GCA_964524125.1 uncultured Clostridium sp. | reverse complement strand
TCATTTGTGAGTTATTTTTGTCATGCTCATTTATTTCTAGTATTTCCACACTTATCACCTTTTTGTTTATTATATCAAATTGTGTCTTATAAGTCAATTTTTAACACTTATAAATATATACAAAAAAGGTAAGCCTATCTATAGAGTAAACTTACCTAGTTTTTTCTTACAAAAGTGAATAGATATTTTTATAGGTTATTATACATTTCTTATAATTTAATAATTTGATAATCAATATTTATAATGTTAACACTTTCTTCGAAATATCTATTAACTTTTCAGTTCCAACATCTATTAAAGGTTCATACATAAAACTATTTATATGCACAAAACTAGGTGCAATAGTAAACGATGTAAGTAAAATGCTTTTTTTGTTTTCATCTATATCATTAGAAATTAAATTATACAAATAACGAGATTGATTTTTTACATCAGAAACTTTAGGATCATCTTTATGCTTTTCTACATATTTATTCCACATATATTTATCAGTAAATAATCTAACAAAAATACCAAGTACCACTTTTTGTTGCAGATTTGTTTCATTAATGTCTGCAGAATTAATAATTTCCTCCGCTATTAATTTTATACTTGATAGATAATTTTGCTTCATATCAAACTTTGTTTCGATATTGTGCTTTTTCGTTATTGCTTCAAAGTCTGCAAATGTTTTATTTTCTAAATCACTATTATAATGAAGCAATTTTGTTAATTCTTGATAATCTGAGTCTTTACTATTTTTTTCTAATTGAATAATATTTCTCAAAAAAGGAATAATTGAAATAAAATCTATTAGTTTTGCATTATTTTTCCAGTTTGAATAATAACTATAATCTTCGAAATGTTTTTGCTTCGCATCATATAATGTGACATATCCATTATTTGAATACGCTAATAACTTAGATTGTAAATTATCTTTCAATGCAATTCTTAAAGAACGATAAAAATCAAAATTATGAGTTAAAATAATTAATTGTATATTGGAATATTCAGAAAAATCTTTTAAACATTCTATGATTGCATATTTATTTTTGTAATCAAAAGAATCTGAAACATCATCTAAGACCAATGTAAATTGTTTATTCTTTCTTAATTCTATTTCAAACATTAAATTTAATATTAATACCGCTCTTTTTTCTCCCGAACTAAATCTTTTAAATATTTCTGTAGTTATTTCTTGATTAGTCCCTTTTATCTTTCTTTTAAACACAGGAGGTTTTAAATCTAGTACTGCATCTGTTAAATTTTCTATTTCTACATCAAATTTATTAGTTATAAATCTAGAATTATAATTATCAAGAACTTTTTTCCATGTTTCAGTAGCAGATTCTGATTCTTTAATAATTCCTTTTAAGGCTATTTTATATTCTTCTAATTCTTTTCTTAAATTATAAATAACATCTTTATGTCCATTCATTTTGGTAAAAATTATATTTTTTTTGAAATTAGTTAAATTAGCAATTTCTTTTAAATGTCTTGGGTTTTCTTTTATAGTTGAAATTAATTTTCTAGTACTCGGATTTTTCTCCAAAACAGTTTTTGCTTCATTAAATAATTTTTGTGCTTCATCTGAACCATATACTTTTTCAACAATACTATCTATATAGTTTGATAGTTCGTTTTCTCCCATCTCTCCTTTGCTTTTCAAAGAAACCTTGTGACCGGCTTTAAAAAAATTATTTGTTTTAAATTCTTTCAATATTTTTTGTAAAGAATCAAAACTAAAGCCTGAATTGAAAACCTCTTTATCTAATTCAATATCAATATAAGAACTGTAATTGTTACATTTATCAATAAATTCCGAAGAACTTACTATCGTTTCTACTTTTTCATTAAAAAGATTTAAATATGTTATATTTTCATAATATTCATCTGTATACTCATCTAAATTTGGTAACATTTCCAATATCGTAGCAAAATCATTAGAGCCGAAAATATTTGAAAGAAAATTTAAATCATTCTCTTCTACTTTTTTTCTTTCTAATATATTTATAGAAATTAGTGAATTAAAATCATTCTTGGCTTTTAGATATTTATCTAAAATCGTTTTATATTTTGTCTTTAGAGAACTAGACATTACTAACGAACCAATTCTTGGATCTGAAAAAATATCATTATTATAATCATTTGAATTAAATACAAATGCATCAATAGTAAAATTTGAATCATTACTAGAAATTTTAATCCCATTGTTTTCTAATTCAAACTCCGCTAATATATTAGGTTTTGTAAATACATCTTTAGGCATTTCCCCATTAATTAAATCTCTAACACCATCAGAAAATGAAGTTTTCATAACTCCGTTTGGAGCATATATTAATGTGTTACCATTTATTAAATCTGCATTTTTCAATTCCTTAATGCCATAAACATTATTAAACTTATTAATTTTAATCATTTAATTACATCCTTTTTATTATTTTATATTTATCTTTCATCAGATTAGAAAAATATGAGTATCAATGTATATATTTTATCACATTTAACCAAAAAAAGATATTATTTAGCAAAAAAAGAGTGCAACTATTTATTTAATAGTTACACTCCTGCGGATTTGTATTAATTATTTTTATTTAATATTTTATTAAAATTTTTAGGATCATTATATTCGGTAATAGCTATTATCGATATACAATCATCCTTTATCATACAAGTATGATAAATTTCTTCTTTAACTTCTTGTAAATCTTCTATTACTTTATCATTGATCAATATTTGTTTATTAAGAAATGGTCCATTTTTTCGTTTCGTCTCGTAAGTGACAGAAATAATTGTTATATTCTTTCCATTAAGACTTTTTACATAAATTGTATCTGGGATTAACGCATTTTTTATCCAATTCTCAATTTCAGAAATATTACATAATACCGGTTCAAACTTAAACTTCTTTTCACCATTAATAACTTTTATTTTCTCATTATAGTCAGATATGTCAATCAATCTGATAATACATGGAACGAAGAATAATATCCATTGCATTAAAATAAAAATTCCCAGAACTCTATCTACTAGATCTTCTAAATTTACTGTGTTGGAAATAACTATTACTATTAATGATATAAGTAACAAATAGGTAATTAATAACAATTCATATTTGTATTTTTTACTTTTTGATTTTGTTGAAAATAACCATCTTAATAAACGTTTCATATTTCCTCCTAATATGCAGGGCTTAAGACAATACCATTAGTAAATAAACCATTAAATACAGTAAATGGAGCAGAATATATTGCATTCAGTGCAGCCATTTTTCCGATTGTTTTAATTGAAACATTTTTAATACTTCCATTTACCAATTTAGTATTAATTTGTTTAGATACAGCAGTTAGACTACCTCTACCAGAATTTACGCCAGGTATTTTTATGTTATCTAATATACCTGCTGTAATACCAGAAACAGAACCTATCAATAGTGATGTTGCAAAAATTTCATCAAAAGAGTAATTAGATGCTCCTGTAACGTTAGATAATCCCATTGTTATAGCAGTTGATGAAACTCCTGTAATAAAGCCAGTAACTACAGGTCCTAAGAAAGGAGTTAATGCTCCTCCAATAGCACCGCCTAATCCTGCTCCCACATAAGTTTGCCACGATGACATTTTCCACTCAGAAAAATCAAGCCCATTTGTTATTACATTAGAAATTACGTCAGAAACAAGTTGACTTCCTAATCCAACCACCAAACCAATTCCTGCTCCTATCAACATTGCTAATATAACACTATGCCCACTAGGATCAGCGTACACAATCGGGTTGTTCATGCAGTAGCAATATAAGTTCAATCCATTAATGCTTTCAGGATCTAGATACTCAATACTATCTGGAGAAATAAATCTGCATAATTCTGGAGAATAATATCTACTATTTAAATAATATAATCCAGTTTCTCGATCAAAGTAATAACCTCTATAACGGAATGGATTAATATCACCAATTTTTTCATCAGTATAATTGATTACTTTATGATTTCCATATCCATCATATTGATACTCTGCTACTAGTTCTAAATCATTTTGCCTATAGATTTTTAAGATATCTCCTTGAATATTTCTTTCAAAGATATATCCAACATTATTATACATAAATCCTATTAATTTTTCCATAGAATAACTATAAATAATATCGTTTTCACTTGATTTCTCTCTTAATATTTTATTTCCAGATAAATAGAATTTTGTCTCCAATCCATCTACTATTTTTGATGTTCTAATTCCATTCATATTATATGTATAGGAATTATTACCAAAGCCGATCACTTGTCCTTTGAGATTCCATTTTATACTTGTATCTCCATAATTATATGGTCTTCCCATTTCATCATATTCTATAGTCATTCCATTATAATTTACTAATTGATCTTTCCAACCGTTTGTTTTATATGTATAACGAATTACTTCTCCTCCAACTAATTCTTCCGATAAAGTATATTTATAGATTTTCTTTAATAAGATATTTCCACCATTATCGTATTTATAAATAATAGTTTGATTTAATATAGGATTATCTTCTCTTACCAATCTATTTAATGAATCATATGTATATTTAGTTTTATATTCATCACTTATAATGCTTGTTATATTACCAGACACATCATAATCATAACTTGTACTATTAGATAATTTTTCTCCTATTTTTACATCATGATTCTTAATTAAATCGATTGTATTTTCGCCATATTGTAGATATTCATATTCATCTTCAATCAACAATTTATCATTATCGCTTAATAACTTCTTTGTTACTCTTCCTAATGCATCATATTCAACTTCTTGACTTAAATCATTATTAATTACTGTTTTATATAATCTATTATCGAATTTATCATCATAAAAATACGTTGTTTTTGAGTTAACATCACCTAAACATCTATCAATGCTTATTAATAAATCTTTATCGTTATAGTTATAATCTTCATAAACACAAGTATCATTCAAATAAACAGATTTAGAATTAACAATTAATCCATTATCATCATAATTTGTTGTAAGAATTTCATTATCCAACTTATTATTTGTTTCAATAAGTCTATCTTTATCATCATAGTTAAATACTATCATATCACCTTCATTGTTACTGATAGACACTACTTTATCTTTCTTATTTTTAATTATTTCTGTTTTCAATCCATTAATATTGTTTGTAATTACTTTTGAACCAAATTTTACATTTTCATCAGTATAATCATCAAAATATTCATTAGTAATTATTGTTTTATTTGCAATATTAATTTCTTTTTTTCTTCCCTTATAATCTAAGATATAGTTAACAGTAACTCCATGATGTTCTAATGAATTCAATAATCCAAATTTATATGTCATTTTATTTTTATTAACTTGTCCATTAGTATCAGAAGAAATTTCTAATAAATCATCTGTATTAAAATCATATCCATAACACATAACTTGTCCACTTGCAGTTGTTTTAGAAATCAATTTTGAAGTATTAGGTAAATATCTAAATTTTGATTGAGGATATTCTCCTTTTTCATTTCTCATTACTCCATCACATTCAACAACATTTCCAAATTCATCATATGTATATTTAGATATTCTTGCCAATGTCGGACTATTTTTGTTATATTCTCTTTCTTCGATTAGTCTTTCTTTTTCATCATAGAAATATTCTTTACAATTCTTTAAATAATCTTCTTCAAAGACAATTTTTCCTGAACTATTATAGAATCGATAACTATCTCTAGCGATATTAAACTTATCAATAGTTCTAATTAAAGTTGGTTTATCATTTACAAAATCATGATATTCTGTTGAACTTAATCCATTTACTTCACAAATTAAATTTTCATTTTCATCATATGTATAAATGCTACCATCAGAATCATAAACTTTTAATTCACTAACAAGAGAATAATTAATAGATTTTGTCGTATTTAATTGAAAAATAATTTGTTTATCTGTTTTCTTTAAAACAAATGGAATACCGATTACTTTACACATTAAATCATTAAATACTTGAGAATATTTTCTTTTTTCACCACTGCTATCAACAACTGTTGCTGTTAACTTTATTTCATTAAATTTAAGCATCTCCTCTAATCCACTAAGTAATTCGATTTCCGCAAAAACCAATCCATTTGTAGGAATATCTTTTACTAAAATGTGACTATTGGTTACTTCTTTCTCTAAAATATCAATTACAGCATTTTTACTAGTTCCAACACCAGTTCCTAAAATGAGATTCCCTAATAAATCTTTATTTTGATAATTTACATTAAACAACATTTTCTTTTCATCAAAATGAAGTTTTGAATAAGATTTTTCTAAGAATACATTATCTTCACCAACAACATAAACCAATCTTCCTACTCCATCAAAACCATAAGTTGTTGCATCTTTATTTAATTCATTAACTACTTCCGTATCATTTGCCATAAATCTAAAAGAATCAAATTTAATCAGTTTTTCTTCTCCAACTTTCTTTAAATCAGTTGTGATACTTTCAGTACTTGTTATTTGTTTAATCGCCTCAATTTTTCCTTCTTCCCAATAAATTATTGTCTTTAAATCAGTAATGTCA
Source organism: uncultured Clostridium sp. (assembly GCA_964524125.1). Lineage (GTDB taxonomy): Bacteria > Bacillota_I > Bacilli_A > Acholeplasmatales > Anaeroplasmataceae > CAG-307. The sequence goes on along the minus strand of CAZGBY010000042.1, from coordinate 8,903 downwards.
CGAATTTCAGATAAATAATTTTCACTATAATCAAATTTTATAAATTGTTTATCATTATTTTCTCCAACAAAACTAATTTTTGTAAGTAAATCTTCTGAATGTTCAAATTTTAATCTTCTACCTTGTGTATCAATTATATAGTCTAAAATATTACTATCATTATAATTAAAACTCATTTTTTGTTTACTAGAAGAAATTTCAACCAATTTATTATCATCATAGTAAATTCCAATTTCATTTTCATATAAATCGGAAATATAAATTAATTTTCCACTATAATCAAAGCCTAAAATATTACCTTTTGTATCGATAATATAATCTTGAACAGTATCCTTTTGATTCTTTACTAATGATTCTTTTTGTTCTTCTAAATTACTTAATTGAGTTTCATATTCAGCTAGTTTTAAATAAATTTCTTTTAAAGATTTTTGTTGTTCTTTCAATTGACTTTCTAATGATTTAATTTGATATCTATAACTTTCTGATTGATATTGATCTGACAATTTCGTTTGCTCAGCAGTTAATTCACGATATTTATTATTTGCATTAGTCGCTGTTGTATCTACCACTTGCTTATTCTCTTCAATTTTATATATAGTTGTGTCATATGCAGTATTATACTTTTCAGTTGCTTCATCTCTTACTTTATTGATATCTAAATTTTTACCTCTCATTAATTTTTGATGATTAATTTCTTTATCAAGTCGAAGTACACTATTAGAAATAGTTTCAGTTTGTTGTTTTAATGATTCAATATAATCTTCTACTTGACTAATTTGAGAATTAATACTTGAAATATCTTCACTTACATAATAATCTGCAACTGGTATTGAACGATTAACATAATATTCATGTTCTACTTCAATTTCAATATCTTTAAAATCATCATAAATTGAATAATATTCATAAGTTCCATCATCAGTCTTTATTGAATATTTTGATTTTAAGCCTCTAACATAATATTTTCCATTTTTATATAATAATTGACTTTTTACCATATCATAAGATAATAATCCATCATTAACATCATGAAATTCATTGTTTTTAAAATTAAAACTTACATACGTTTTCTTCAAAATTTCGATAAAATCAGATGCAATGTTTTTTATCCATGTTGGGCAACTTTCAATTGAAATTGGTGTTGATTTAATAAAGCAATGCGGGATACTTAAATTGCAATCATCATCCATATATAATTCATACTTTGTTCCATCAAACAAACGCATGAAATATCTTTTATGAACTTTCATATCGCTAGATTTTACATAGTTCATTCTGCTATTTGTAGATACTAAAGTTAATCCATCAGTATTTGTTGCTTCATATTCAACTTTATGAATTTTTCCTTCACTATCACGATATTTTAATTCTTGATCAGCACCAATATATACTTTATCTTTTGGAATATAATGTCTAACATCATTTACCTCATAATACCATTTTTCTTCTAAAATATGAGCATTATTTTCACCATCGTAATATGTTATACTTTTGCTTCCTAATAACTTACTGTATTGATTACTTTTAATCAATCTTTGAGATACATTGGTTAACCAACCTTTTCCAAAATAATTATTATATTGTTTCTCAGTTGCTTCTTTTAAATATCTTGTATCATATATCATATTAACTCCAATATTTAATGTATTATCGGCTATAGTTCCCAAGTTTAAAGAATGTGAAAGTTCTGAATTATATAAATTAATTGATGTTTCACCAGCTTTATTGGATTCATACTTTGTAAAAGGTGTACCATTTAACACTTCACCATTTTTTTCTCCAGTTAAATGTAATTCTGGTCTTAATTCAGTATCGCAATTCATTCTATCTTTAACAATTACATAATCATTTTTTATATTTGATATTGTAATATAACCATCACTATCAGAACTAGCAACACTATTGCATGAATAAATAAATGCTAAATTAATGTTTGAAATCTCTCTTCCTGTCCTATATTTTTGCATTTCTTGTTGTACAAGTTCAGTAATATCTACAAAAATATTTTTTTCAGTAGATGTTAAATTATTATTTGATAATAATGTTGAACCACTATATACAGAAATTCCTTTACTATCTTCAATTCTTACACCATTTTCATAATGAAGTTCTAAACCAACATTATATTTATTCATATTATTAGCAATTAATTCATGAATAATTTGTTCAGTTCTAACAACCGCAGATACAGAATAATTTTTTCCATTAACAATACCTAATAACACTTTCGATTTATCTGTAGGATATGAATAATTATTTCTTTTACTTTGTAAAGTAACAATTGGTTGATTTTGAATCTCAACTTGAGGTGAAACAGTAATTGGAAACTCTCTTGAAATATCATTAATCCAATTTTCATTTAGAACCATATTTAATGTATGGGATTTATCCGTATTCTCAATTAAGTTCAAAGTAACTCCAGTTGAACATTCATCTTTACTATCAAACATATAAATATTATTAATTGTAAAAATTTTATCTTTAGATTCTTTATCTACAAAAACAACTTTTTTATTATCATTACTCAAAGAAATATATAAACCTTCAGTTTTAATATTGAACGAATAATTATATGTGTTTTTTAATGTTGGAATAATAATACTAATATTCACACCATCATCCTTTAAACTATATTCAAGGGTATCATCATTTATAAAATTTTTAAAAATAACTTTATTTTTATCAGTTGCTGATAGAACACCTTGTATATCACTTGTCACTTTTTCTGGAACAATTTTAATTGTATTTGTTCCATCATTTAATAATAGTCCTTTGCTTAGACCAGTTCTTTGATCAATAGTTGTTTCAAAACTATTTTCACTGTTTGTAAAAGTGTCAGTTTCACTTTGTAAACTTGTTGAAATACTTTTATAAGTTCCTGTTGTATTATCAAAAAAAACAGAAGCACATGAAGAAATTGTTAATTTATTTTCTTCTTCACTTAATTTAATTATATTTTTTTCACTTTGTGCTGTTAAATTTGCAACATTTTTTGTAATAGGAAAGTCTTCAACTTTTACTATATTTTTGTTTTTTCTTAAAATATTTTTTGCATTAATCTTCATATTCTTTTTCCTCCTTTATAATGCTAAATAATTCTTTTTAAACATCTAACCATATCTGGTTTTAAACTATTTTTATATTCATCATCATGTACCTTTGCATCAACTGCAATTCCTAATTCTTTCTCTAATAACGACATGATGAAATATTTATTGTCTAGTTTTCTTTTAAATTTTTGTTCTACTTTGATATATAAATCTAAATCGCTATATTCATTTTCTTCACCTCGTGAAAAAGAACCATAAACATATAATTCAGTTACACCAAAATTTCTTATTAATTTTGTTTTTAATCGCTGAATTATAATTTCTATTTCGTTAAAATGAATTAATCTATGTTTTACATTGAAATGATTAGTTCTTTGATAAGCACTTTTAATCATAAATAACGCACCTTCAATTTCATTATCATTAATTAATTTAATAATTTTATTTGTTTGAAAATGATAAAATATCGAAGGAACATATCCATGTTTAATCTGAATAAAATTATGTAATACTTTAGCCATTTCAATATTGCATTTTGAAAAAATTTGATTTTTAAGAATTTCTATAAAAACTAAGCCTGCATAATTAGAAGAATTATCTTCTTTAAAACCTTTAACAATATCAGTTAATTGATCTATTTGTTCAAGTGATAATTTAATATTTTCATTAGAAATAATTTGATAGCATTTCTCTATATTTTCAACATTAAATTCAATATTATTATTTTTAATAAATCTAAATGCTTTTTTTCCATTTAGCATCATTTCTTGAATATCATCTTTAGGCTTTTTTTCAAAAAAATACACTTCTTTCCATTCCTTTTCATCTAATATTTCGAATTTTTTTGAACTAAGATATTTACATATCAAGTAATCAATTTTTGAATTATAATCAATCATTTTGAAACACCTCTGTTTTAGATTTTTCAAATAATTGTTTAATAATTTGATTTGTACCTGTGGAACTAGTTCCACTTACAATTCCAATACCTAATGCAATCCATATATTATCTGCATTAAATATCATTTCTGGATTAGTTAAATAAATTAATATTCCTAATAATCCTCCTATAATTGCAACTAATATTGGAATCAATTTGTATGCTTCTTGCTTATTTTTAAATAAGACTTTATAAATTTCACCCACTATATAGCAACATACAACTATAATAGGCACGCTTGTAAAATCCATTACATTTCTTCCTCCTTCTTATATGGATTATTTTTTTGAGTTAATAATTAAATCACTTCTTGTTTACTTATCTCATCAACTCGCTTTGTTACATTTGCAACTGATTCTTCTACTTTGGCTAATCTTTCTGCGATATTTCTATCTCTTTCATCAACCTTATTTAAGTTTTTTTCTACTCTATCTACACAAGCTTTTATGTAACCAATATCTGAAAACATCACACCTTCTGTTTTCCCATTTGTTTTTTGTTCATTTTGGTTACTTCTTTTAAATGCTAAATAAGCAAATATGATACTTGATATAGAAGCAAAGAATCCCACTAAAGTAACTGTTAATTCAAAACTCATTTTTTATCACCTCCTTAATGTTCATTTGAAGATGCCTTTAAATGTTTAATTTATAGTTAACCGGTTCTAATATAAAACTATAAATTAATTTGCATCTTCATAAATAAGGAGTCGAAAAGTCAAAAAGTACGTGGTCTAATTTATTTTTTATTTAAATATTTTCTTAAAGTATCATGAATTCTTTTTACAGCATCACTAATTGTTTGTTTTTTTACACCATATATTTCACATAAATCCTTTTGTGATTTACCTTCCCAGTAAAGCAACCTAACCATTTCTTGCTGTCTTGGAGTTAATTTCTTTATTGCGTCTTGGATTATTTTATTATTTAAATTAATTTCATATCTATCTTCACTAGATATAGATGTATCTTCTATTAAATCTAATGCTTCAGCCATTTCACTATCAAAAGATACAAATTTTCTATTATGGTATCTTTCTCGCTCATATTCGTGGTACTCATCTACCAAATATTGATGCCTTATTTCTTCACTAATAGATTCATCAAATAACATTTCATAAGTTTGCTTATCCATCCAAAACTTGACGTGCTTTTCTTCGCATTTCTTATTAATGAAATCTAAATTTACTTCTACTTGTTTACTCATAAAAATCCTCCTTAATGTTCAAATCGAAGTTACTTTTGCAGTTTTAATGCCACTTGATTTTTTGCATTTGAAAAGAATAATTTTTATGTTTTTCAAATAATGAATTTTCAAAGTTTATAAATTCACTGTAATAAAATGTAAAAATTTGCCAATTTATCGATTTTTTGATAAAATATATATGACATAGAAAAATCATTTAAAGCGTATTAAAACTACGCTCAAAGTTTATAGCAATAACAAAAAAAGACCGGTCCAAATCGGTCTGGATTTCGGTCTATAGGTAGTAGGAGCAGTAAAATGAATTTAAAAGATTATATTAACATGATAATAAAATTAAAAACCGAATCAAAAAATGGTGATTTCCTTTTATCAATTATTGATGCTTTTATTAGAGATCCATATGCCAATGAAGAATTTGAAAATCCATTACTAAAATATGAAAGCACTGAAACATTAAGAGGGATATGCAATGGTAATAAATCATTAAAAAGAGAATGTGCTAGCGAAATATATAATTTATATAGCAAAGATAAAATGATGAACTTTTTCTATCAAAGAACTGATAATTTTGAAGACTTTAAAGAAACTTTACTTAAATTTGGATTTGAAATAGATATAAATGAAGATAATGATGAGGATGTGCCTTCAACATTAGCGGATTTACTTGCTAAAATTATTGAAGATATTTCTAAAGGCAACTCACATACATATCCACCACTTAGAAAAATAAACATTCGTACTCTTGATAAAGATGCTTTCAAAAATGTTTATATAAAAGATAATTATTTGCATATTAATGGTGAAGTTATAGAATTGCCAAGTCATTTTAATTCAGAAAATTTTCGTATTGATAGTAAACTCCCATATGTAATTGAATTATTAAAAGTATATAGTAAATTAAGTGGAACTAATATAACAACTATTAAGGAACTTAAAACACATCCTAAATATGAAAAACATTTCAATGAACAAAGTAAATGTTATTATAGTGCCGAAGCAATGAAACGAGCAGTAAGAGATTTATTTGTTGACGGCGAAGAACATTTTAGTATTTTAAAAGATGAAATTTATAATTCAATATATGAAACCTATATTGATTTCACATTAGATGATGGATATGAACGATTAAAAAATGTTTTAGAAATAGTAACTAAAGCAAATCTAAATAGCAGTATTTTACTTAATATTAAAGGCTTAGTAACAATCAAAGAAAGAAAAGGTATATGTCATATACTAGTTAATGAAGGAAGAATAAAATCTTGGGTGGAGGTAGATTATGAATAGTATTTTTAATTCTACTGCAGAAATATCAATGAGAATCCTAATTATTCTTTCTCTTAGTAATAAAGGCAAAGATATTGACACCTTAACAGCAATTGATTTTATTGCAACTTATAGTAAAGATTTTAAAATTAATGATTATAACTTACATGGCGATAATAATTACAATTTTAGTGGATTTACATCAAGAAGAGCATTAGTTCAACGATCTTTATCACTTCTTTTATCTAACAATTATATAGAAATGATTAATTCAAAAAATGGAATTGAATATAAAATTATAGAAAAGCAAAAAAAAGTATGTGAAAGTTTAAATTCCACATACTCAAAAAAATATAAAGAAATTGTAAAAGAAGTATTATTAACTCTTAAAAATAAGTCTAATAAAAAAATAATGGATATGTTAAACAATCATATTACTAATAGCGTAAAGGAGAAAAACCATGAATAAATTTTATATAAAAAAATTAATAGCTTATGGTAAAGATAAAATTGATTCTTCGATAGAATTTTCACCATATTTAACAATTATTTGTGGTGCTTCTAATACTGGTAAAACATATATATTTAAATGTATAAAATATTTATTTGGTTCAGATAAATTAGAAATTAAAGTAAACTCAGGTTATACTGAATTTTCAATGATTCTTTGTGTTAACGATAAAGATATCACATTCACTAGAGAAATCAATTCCACAGATATTGAAGTTGTAAGTAATTACAATGAAATAGAAAGTGGAATTTACTCTACTGATTATGAAAAAGAAAATAATATAAATTCAGTATATTTAAAATTATTTGGCATTTATGATGAATTTAAAGTCCCATATAATAGAAACTGTGAGATGAAAAGATTTACCTTAAGAATGTTTTTACATATGCTTATGATAAATGAAAAAGAAATCGAAAGAGATTCTTCTATCATCTTGCCAAAAGAAAATATTAATAAAACATATTTCTTATCTCACTTATTATATTTATTATATGAAACAGATTTTTCTATATATGATCCAGAAGATAGCGAAAAAACTAAAAGAATTAAAAAAGCAGCAATATCTAAATATATTAATGATAAATTATTTGCATTAAAAGAACGAAGTGAAGCAATTAAAAATAATCCTTTCTTTAATTCAAATTATGATATAGATAAAGAAATTCAAATTTTAACAGTTAGATTAGACCGTATTGAAACTCAACTAAATGAAACATTTATTAATGGTCAATCACTATTAAAAGATATTACTGAAAGAAATGAAAGATTAAATGAATGTACTATTTTATTAAATAGGTATACTTCATTAGAAAGTCAATTTACATCTGATATTCAAAGATTATCATTTATTTCTGAAAGTTCTTCTATTTTTAAGAAAAATACTGAAAACAAAATTTGTCCTCACTGTAAGAATCCATTGTCTCAAAATAATAAATTTGATATTAATATGGATACGGTTAATGCTGAAATCCTTAGAATTACTTCACAACTTGATGGATTAACGGAAATCAAAAATGAGTTATTGAAGGAAATAAGTACTCTTAACTCTTCACTAAATGAATTACAAAAGAAAAAAGATGAACTTGATACATTAATAAACACAGTATTAAAACCTGAGAAAAGAAACATTGAAGAAAAGATTACTACATTCAAAGAATTTATATCAATACAATCAGAGTTAAAAACGTTAGAATCATTTGATAAGCAATGGAATAACGATTTAGAAGATTTATATAAAAAGCAACCAAAGAAATCAATTTATAAACCTTTTGAATTATTTAATATAAATTTTTCAAATGATATTACTAGAGAAATACAAACAATTTTAAAACTATGTGATCATCCTAAATATAATAGTGCTTCCTTTAATATAAAGAGTTTTGACATTGAAATTAACAATAATTCAAAATCAACTAATGGTAAAGGTTTTACTGCTTTTTATAATACAACATTAGTTCTTGCTTTTAGAAAGTATCTATACGAAACAGCAAGAATTAAACCACCATTTTATATTATTGATACCCCATTATTAGGATTAGATGTAGGACACACTCATGTAAATAAAAATAATCTTACTCAAGGAATTTATGATTACTTCGTTAATTATGTTAATCATAGTCAACTAATTATTATTGAAAATGAAAAAGATATACCAACTATTAATTTAAACAATCCAAAAATTAAATACTATAATTTTACTCATGATGAAAACGAAGGAAGATATGGATTCTTAATGGATTTCAATGATTAAAACTAAATTTATAATTAGTCTGATGCTTTTGTCAGACTCTTTTTTATTTTACTATTTATAATATTATTTATTTTGCTAGACATCTCAACATTCCCGTCCCTTTTATTCCAACTAAATAATATTTCATAAAAAAATCACCACTACATTATATGAATAATATTTTATATTATGTAATAGTGATTT
>CAZGBY010000041.1:0-15959 GCA_964524125.1 uncultured Clostridium sp. | reverse complement strand
GTTTGGGACTATGCTTATAAGGGTCACATAGAATTTCCTATTAAGTAAAAAAATATGACATATGACTAATCGTATGCCATTTCATTTTTACATCATAAACACATTGTCATATATACAGGTAAATACGTGTATTTTCCATCAACTTTTAAATTTTTTGAATAAATTATTATTCCACCATTCATATATTGACGATAACAACTACAATATTCATCTAAACTTGTATGAGATTTATATCCTGAAGACTTAACTTCTATTGGATAAATCTTGTTTCCTCTTTCAATAAAGAAATCTATTGAATACTTTTTATTTGTATTTTTTTTATAAAACGAAGCATATTTTAACGCATGATGGTTTGCTATCAATTCTTGAGCAACAACGTTTTCATATAAAAAACCTTCATCTACGGATAGTTTATCTAGAATAATTGATTTATAAAGTGCGTTGTCTAAAAAAGATTTATCGTAATACATCTTTGAAATCAAAAGACCAGTATCCCCCGAATATACTTTTACACCAGATAAATCAAAACCAAGTGATAACGTCGCATCAATATTTTTAATTTCATAAGCTACGTTAACGACTTTACTCGATTCAAGTTCCTCTACGTTATTTAAACACGTATACAGTTTTGTGTTTTGAGAGAACGAAGAAGGACTTATTTCAAAAGAATGGTTAGCAAACATACTTTGTATCCTATCATATATGATAAGTGGCGTGATTGAAGATGATTTTCTCGAAATCTTTCCTAGATCTTCTCTATATAATTTGATAATATCCTTTTTAACATCATCTACTTTTTCAAAATCATTTGTTTCTATATATTTTTTTACTGCTTGCGGCATACCTCCAATAGCCATATAAGTTCTAAACAACTTCATTGCCTTTCTATGAACAGGCTCGAACAATGGTTCTAATCTATTATAACAATCAAAAATATTATTCAACAATTCTCTTTCCCCTATAGCAATGAGAAATTCAGAAAAGGACATTGGATGCATCTCTAATTTTTTTTCTTCTGAAGGAATTAAAATTTTTCTTGAATTTTTCTTTAATGATATTAAAGAACCAGTTTCTATAAAATCATATCTACCATCAATGATAAAATGTTTTATCATTTCTCTTGCCTTAACATATTTTTGAACTTCATCAAAAATAATAACAGAATCTCTTTCATACAATTTTATACCTGTAACCAATTGTATCATTGTAAAGAACTCGTTATAATCCTTCGATTTTTCAAACACGTCTTTAACATCTTTATTAAAAGAGTTTTTAGTGTCAGAAAAGTCAATCATAATGTAAGATTTATATTCTTTTTTTGCAAATGTTTCAACTATAGTGGATTTACCAATACGTCTTGCACCTTCAACAAGTATAGCAGTCTTACCATTGCTTTCTTTTTTCCATTTTAATAAGTCTTGATAAATACTTCTTTCGAAAATCATGCTATCACCCTCGCAATAATATAATAACAAATTAAAAAGACAAAATCAAATGTTTTGAATAAAAATGCGCCAATTTCCCTAAATTTTTCCGAATAAAAATACGCCGTTTTCCCTAAATTGTTTTGAATAAAAATGTGCCAATTTCCTTAAATTGTTTCAAAGAAAAATGCGCCGTTTTCCCTAAATTGTTTCATTTAAATTATTAATTTGTTTTTAACCTAATTTTTACATTTACATATATTTCTAATTGGAGTGTTTGGAGTGTATATATAAATAAATTTTAATTTTGAATTTTTTTATTTTTAAATATTATTAATTTATTTGTTTTAACTTAATATTTTCTTTTAATAAATCATCAATATTCATTTTAGCCACCACTTTTCTTAGTCAATAAAAAATCAAGTATATTCTAATATAAGAATACCATATTTTAATAAATTTAGATATAAAAAAATCAAGCCAAAGCTTGATAGACATTAAAAGAATGGTACAAAGAAGTTATTAAACCCATTATTATAAGTAGGATTTGATACAATATTATTTGAATAATCATCAAATATTCTAACTTCGGATGATTCAGAATATGTTGGTACCATCACATGTTTTCTACAAATATTCATTATATTATGAGTATGATAATTTACATAATGAGGTACATCTACAACTTGGCATTGCTCGTTTACATAGTTGCAATTATCATATGTAGAACAATTATTGTTAAAAGAATCTTTATTCAAATAAGGACAATCAAAATTATCCATATCTTGTTTATAACTTTTATTATAAAACGAATTATAATCCATACCATTTTGTGGTGATTTATAAATCATAAATTTCTCCTTTCGATTTATAATATGCATAATATAATTTTTGTTATAGGCAAAAAAAGATGGACTTAATAAAATCCATCTTTCAATAATTAATCTCTATTTCCAAATAATTGATATAAAATTACAAGTAATCTTAATATTTCAACATAGATATATAATATACTTACAAGTAAACCAAATGAGCAGCACCATTCTTGTTCTTTACCACAACCATTTTGTACTAATAGTTGTGCTTCATAGAAGTTAGAAAGTAACATAGCACATGCATATACCATAAATAAGACTTCAACCGCTATCATAATACCAATATTATTAAATATTGCACTACAAGCTGGAATAATAGACATAATCAACATTGCTAAGCTCATAAATAATATAGAAACACCTAAAGTTATAGTAAAACTATAAATTTTAGATTTATTTCTAATTACACCACTTGCAAACAAGCCAAGCATTGCACCAAATACTGCAAGTGTAGAGATTATAGCTACTAAAGCTATTCCTTCATAGAATAAATTTAAAAGACAAGATAACACTCCTAAGAATGCGCCTTCACTTATTGCATATATTATACCACATACACAACTTGCACGTGGTGATGTTCTACCAATTAAAATAGTAATCATACCAACAATACCATTAGTAAGTAGTAAACCTATAAGCAAACCCATACCTTCTTGTGTATAAAGAGTTGCAATAGACAATGCTGCAGATAATATAGATATAAATAATAATATTAAAGTTTTAGTTGTAATACCTTTATAAGTAGCACAATTACTACGAGAGTATACTACCTCTTCTTGATTATTAATACTAGTAAACATTGGATTATTCATTTTTTATCAGGCTCCTTTTTTATACGTCAATTATAACATAAACTTTATTTTAGTAAATATAATAATACTTTATTTCTTTTTAATTTTATAATTCACATTTTTTCACAAATTTATAAGTAATTTTCATCATTTAAAAACGCAAAAAGTCCAATTTCCATTTCTGGGTCTTCATCTGGTAAATTACCAAACACACCCATTTGATTAAATAAATCAAATAATGTTTTATTTAGTCGAGTCCTTTTTACCACATCATCTTTTGATGTAAACATCTTTTCATCACGAGCACTTTTAATAGAATCCGCTGCCGCAGGTCCTAAACCATCTACTGCCGCAAATGGAAGACGAAGTGCTCCATCAGTTAAACTTCCTTCTATTAAGAAAGTTTGAGAATCAGATTTTTCAATATCTACCGGTAAAAATTTTATACCACGAGCTACTGCTTCAAGTGCTACACCTAAAGCTGTTAATAAATCTTCATCTTTAGCCGTTTTATTTTTAATTGCAGAAACTTGTGCTATTTTGTTTTTAATGGCTTGAGCACCACCTAGGAAGGCTTCTACATCAAAAGCAGAAGCTCTTTTTGAGAAAAATGCACTATAAAACATTGCAGGTTTATAAACCTTAAACCAAGCAATTCTAAGTGCCATAAGCACATATGCAGTTGCATGTGCTTTAGGGAACATATACTTAATTTGTTCACAAGACCAAATATACCATTCTGGTACTTTCTTATCAATCATAGCTTGTTTAAATCCTGACCAAGTATCTGGGTCTTTAGCTACTTTACCTTTACGAACAAATTCCATTATCTTAAACGCCTTTAAAGGTTCAAGACCATCAAACATCAAGTCAACCATGATATCATCACGACATCCAATAATTTTATCAAACCCAATTACACCAAAGCCTGTTGGATTTGTAGGGTCAACTAATTCTTTTGCATTATTAAGCCATACATCCGTACCATGAGATAAACCTGATATTTTTACCAATCCTGCAAAAGTTGTAGGCTTTGTATCGATTAACATTTGTCTAACAAACGTTGTCCCAAATTCAGGAACTGCATATGAAGCCACAGGACTATCAATATCTTCAGGTTTAACACCAATAGCTTCTGTAGAACCAAAAAGTGAAAAAACCTTTTTATCATCTACAGGTATTTTTCTAGCATCATCAAACGGAAATTCATCTTGATGTTCATGAACTATATCCATAAAGTATTTAATAAGGGTTGGATCATCGTGTCCTAGAATATCTAATTTAAGTAAATTATCTTCAAATGCATGATAATCAAAATGAGTAGTTCTCCATGCAACAGTATCATCATTTGCTGGATATTGAATTGGTGTTACATCAAAAATGTCAATTCTCTTTGGTACTACAACGATACCACCAGGATGTTGACCAGTTGAACGTTTTATACCAGTTAGGTTAGTTGAAATTCTTCCAATTTCAGATGCACGCATTTCAATTTCCTTTTTCTCAGCATAAGCTTTTACATAACCAAAACCATTTTTATCAGCTATGGTAGCAACCGTACCACCTCTAAATGAATAATCATATCCCATTAAATGTCTAACAAATAAGTGGGCTCTTGGTTGATATTCACCAGAGAAGTTTAGATCTATATCCGGAACTTTATCTCCATTAAATCCTAAAAATGTTTCAAATGGTATATCATGACCATCCTTTTTAAGTTCTTTTCCACAACAAGGACATTTCATATCAGGTAAGTCATATCCAGAACCTACACTTCTAAGTACTTCTTGAAGATGTCTTTCTTCTTCTGAATTAATCTTATCTTCTTCCTCTTTAGAAAATTTAATTGCCATAAATTTGCAATCAGGACATAAATAATGAGGGGGAAGTGGATTAACTTCTGTAATATTCATCATTGTAGCTACAAATGACGAACCTACAGATCCACGAGAACCTACTAAGTAGCCATGGTCAATAGAATCTTTAACCATTAAGTATGCCATAAAATATGTAGAATAATAACCAGATGATATGATTGATTTTAGTTCTCTGTCAACTCTAGCTTTTACAAATGGATGAGGATTTTGTCCATAATTTAATAATACATTTTCATTAACAACTCTTGTCATTTCTGTAATCATTGATTTATATCGATATTTAGGATCTGGATGATTTGCGAATTCATCATCTGCTGGTACAAACATTTCCTTGTGGAAACATTTAATATGCTCAATTTTATCAGCTACTAAGTTAGTATTTGTAACAACAATTTCGTAAGCAAGTTCTTTTCCTAAAAAATCAAATTCTAAAAGCATTTCATCTGTTGTACGTAAATGTGCACAAGGAGATACAGAATATCTTGATAGTTCATGAAGCCCACCGCCGACTTGGTTAGAAGCAATCAATATATCTCTATATTTTTGTTGGGTAGGAGATATATAATAAGCATCTGATGTAGCAACTACAATCTTACCTAACCTCTTGGCTGTAGAAATTATTTTTTTTATAGTCTCTATTACAACTTGTTTTCCATCAAGCCCATCATTTAAAAAATCAATTATATGATTATATGAACTAAGTGGTTGCACCTCTACAACATCTAAGTATTTAATAACTTCTTCTAGTTCTTCTTGAGATCTATTAAGAGCTAAATCAAATACACAACCTTGAGCACCAGATGATGTAGTAAGAATTCCTTCATGAAATTTATCAAGTACACTGTGAAGAAGTCTTGCATCAGACGCAAGATGAGTTGTAAGTGCATCAGAAAGTAGTTTATACATATTTTTATAACCAACTTGATTTTGAGCAAGTACACAAATCTTAGTTGGAATTACTGTTTTATGCATATTACCCGTCTTAAGTAAACTGTTAATATCATTATAATTATAAATACTTCTAGATTGAAGATCACTTAATATTTGCAAGAAACATTCAGCTGTAACTCTAGTATCATCTGTTGCACGGTGATGATGTTCTTGTTTTACTTTGAAAAATTTACAAATAGCTTTTAAGTTAAACTTTTTAAGTTCTGACCCATACATAGCACGACATAAATTAAGTGTATCAATACCTGCAAGTGGAGGATTTTCAAATCCATTTTGTCCAAGTTTGGCTCTAATCATACCAATATCAAAATCAGCATTATGCGCAACAAGTATACAATCCTTTGTAAATTCATTAAAGTTAGCTAAAGCTTCTTTAATTAAAGGTGCATCACTAACCATTTCATCAGTAATTGATGTAAGCTCAGTAATTTTTTTAGGTATATGTCTTAAAGGATTAACAAATGTTTCAAACTTATCACAAATAATACCACCTTTAATTTTATGCGCACCGATTTCAATAATTTCATCATAGGTTTGACTAAAACCTGTTGTTTCTATATCAAATACAACATAAGTAGCATCTTTTAAAGATATATCATTTTCTGCATAAGTAATATGCCATCTGTAATCATCTAAATAATCAAGTTCACATCCGTAAATAGGTTTAAAATCAGGATTCTTTTCAGTAGCGTGATTAATATCTGGTATAGCATACACACCATTTCTATCTGTGAAAGCTATTGCATTATGCCCCCATTTAGATACCGTTTTTATAATATCTGATGGTTCATTTAATCCATCTAAATTACTCATCTTAGTATGCATATGAAGTTCAACACGTTTAAGTGATGAAGTATCACTTCTTTTATCTTCGTGAGATGCATGACTTACAAATTCAACTGAAGTTGCATTTAAAATGATATCATGTTGAAAGAAGTTATGTTCGGCTTTACCAACTACATTTACAATATCACCTATTTTAAGTTCTTCAGCTTTAGCAAGTTCATTTTCTCTAACCCATTTATTAACACATATACTATCAGTTTCATCAAAAATCTCAATTTTTAGTAAATAGCTCGTTTTCTTTTTAGAAAGATCAAAAGAAAAAATTTCACCTTCAACCATAAAATGAGCTTCTCCAAACTGTTCTGTATACGCAAACATTTCTTCTTGTGTTTTAGGTATTTCATTTATTTTAGATAAATTTGAGACTTCAACTTTTCTTCGAAAATCAGTTTTAAATTTTAAATTTTCGCGTTTTGTTTGTTCTTCTTTAATTGCTTTACTATTGATTTCTACCGAATTTAAGGCATCTTGCATTTGAGCATTTTGAATTTCTGAAATAGTTTGCAAAGAATTATCTACTTCTAATTTAAAGTCAACCTCTAAAGAATATCGATTAAATTCTTCTTTAAGTTTTGGCAAATATGAATTTAAAAATACAGATTCTCTATCTATAACAATAGTAAACAATCCATCTTTAAATGTCCTTTTAAAATCCATAAAGCATTTAAAAGTTAAGTTCATATTTGACAGATCAAATAATATAGAATTTAAATAATTATTTGCTAAAACCTCATCTTCAAGTTTTTCTTCATACTTAATATTTAATATTACTTTATTTAAACATAAAGGTCTTAATATAGATTTAGATTCTTTATGAAGTTTTGTAAATTGCTCACAATTTAAAATGTGTTTTATACTTAAACATATTTCAATTGTTTTATTCTTTTTATATAAATTAATATTATCAACTTTAATTTCGTTACCATTAAAATCAAATACTTCTTTTGATTTTAATAAATCTATAAACTTCACAAAAATCACTCCCTTTTATATTCAATTCTAGTGATTATACTAATGCTTTTTTGATAAGCAAAGTATGATATAATAACTCCTATATAAGATAATATTTCATATTCTAAGAATCCAGCGAAAGCTTCAAACAATAAATAAGGTATTAATGAATAGATACATAATATAAGTTTAAATCTACCTTTAACCATTTTGTTAAGTAAAAATCCTACAAAATATAATAATCCTATATAAACAAGTGATTCTATAAGTAGAAATATACAATTAATTACAACATAACATGTTATAATTACATCTTTACTTTCATATACAATATTATATAAAAGACTAGATAATACCATAATTTCTTCACTCGATGATGATTTATTTATTTCCATATCTTTAAAACTTACTTCTTTAGTTTTAAGTTTAATTCCGTATGCATATATTGATACATTATTACTATCTTCAAATATTATATTAAAATAATCGTTTTTATAAGCACTACTATTAAATCCATAATGATATAAATTAGTTGTAATACTTAAATCAGATAATATAATATTACCATCCTTTATAACTAAACTACCTTCTGATTCTTTAATAGATTCTTCTATATATGAATATTCTAAAGCAGTTATAGGAGTTCCATTTTTTAATAAACATAATTTAGGTGTCATAGCTAGTGCTAACATAACTAAAAAGGTTAGAATAACTTTATACATTCTATCAGGTAAATATTTAAATAATCCTTTTGGTCTAAATAATGCTGTAGTAATACGTTCAAGCATATAATCACCGCCTAACATTATAATTATATCATAGTTTAAAATTAATTTAAGACTTGTTTTTGATAATTTTATTTTTTTGATGTTTTTTTATATTTAATTTTATAAAATATTATGATATATTTATAAAAAAGGTGATAAATATGCATTTGATGAATGATGAAAAACATTATAATACATTAGCAAATTATTATAAATATAAATATAATAAAAAGGTTGCTAAGGTAAGTCTTAATGCAGGACTTTCTTGTCCTAATAAGGATGGTACTAAAGGACATGGTGGTTGTACATACTGTTCAAAACTTGGAAGTGGTGACTTTGCAGGTAAAGTATCTGATAGTATTAACACACAGTTTAATAAGATTAAAAAGATGATGAATACAAAATGGAAAGATACTTTATATATACCTTATCTTCAAGCTAATAGTAATACATATGGTGATGTAAATAAACTTAAAAAAATATATGATGAACTTTTAAATTTAGATGAAAATGTAGTACAAATATCAATCGCAACACGAGCTGATTGCCTAGAAGATGATAAACTTAAATTATTAGATGATTTAAATAAAAAAATTCCCCTTCAAGTAGAACTTGGTCTTCAAACTTCAAATGAAAAAACTGCAAATTTTATTAATAGAGGTTGCACAAATGAAGAGATTATCAGATCCGTTAGAAATTTAAGAGTGTTAGGTATTGAAGTTGTAATCCATATTATGAACGGACTTCCTTTTGAAACTAAAGAAGATATGTTAAATACAATAGATTTTTGTAATAAACTAGATATTCAAGGAATTAAAATACATAGTTTATGTATCTTAAAAAATACTAAAATGGGCAATGAATACATAACAAATCCTTGGCCACTTCTTTCAATGGAAGAATATGTTGATATAACCATATCACAAATTAGACATTTAAAAGACAATGTTATAATTCATAGATTATCTGCAGATGCTAATCTAGATGATTTAATCGCTCCACTATGGACAAGAAAAAAGCTTGTCATTATGAATGAAATAGACAAGCTTATGCGTAAGAATAATTACTATCAAGCAGATCAATATAAAAATGGCCACTCTTCATAAACGATGAAGAAATCTTTATCAAATATACTAGAAAATATTTCTTGACAAGTAAATGGACATATTATAGATACTAATTTTAAATAGATTATAGCTTCACGACTAGACATCTTATTTGCCAGTAATTCTTCATAGAAAAATTTCATAATAACTTCTATATATAGAGCAAATTGATTTTGTTCTATATATTTTTTTAATTCTAATGACATATTATATAGTTTTTGTTCAAACAAATATGAATCATCGTTAAAACCGTTATTATATACTTTTTTTAATTCTTCGATAAACTGTTCATATTTAGCCAAATGAATTTTAGTCATTTCAAAATCGGATGCAATATTATTATTTAAAATATACATTCTATATGCATCTTGAGGAGTAGTTTTTATAATATCATTTGTGAAATTAATATCTTTAGTATTATATAATTTTAATGTTTCTTCACTACAAGGTTTTAAATCATATAATAAATAATTCTTATCATTATATTCACCAAGTGCATATTCAATAAGTGCAGGAATAATAACTTCTTCTATAATATTATTTTTATTACATAGATATAATTCATTATTAGTTACTTTATTTATAGATTCTTTAACTACTGTATCAAAACGTCCTTGTAGGTATCTAAAGATACCTCCTAAAAAAGAATCAGTAAATTCAAAACCAGAAATTTCATAATAACTTTCTAAATTATCTTCATTTGATACTTTAGCTTTCATTTTATTATTATAATAAAAAGGCAAGTAATCATCTGAAGATAGAATTAAATCATTATCATCTTTTACAAACAAAGGAATCAATGCCCCATATCCTTCTTTTTTAGATATAATTAATTTATTTTTAATATATTTATAACTATAAGATGCCATACCTTCTGCAATAAAATTTTCTTCAATTATTGTTTTAGCATCATATTTTGACATACCATTTAAGAAATCAGAATTAATCATGATGTCATCTTCAACAACATTAATATCATCAAGACCAAAGTAATCACAATATTTTTTATCTGATAAATTTATACTAGGCATTAAAGGATGAACAGCTTCGTCAAAATCATAACTAATAAAAATTAATATATTACATCCCGTTAAAGGATTAGTTACATAATTTCCACTAAACACTCCTTCTTGATAACCATTCACTAAATAATGATTAACTACTTCTTGCTCTGATTCTTCTACATATTTAGTTACATCTATATAATTAGGATTAAGTATTACACCGACAACACTTCCTAAAAGTTCTGGTTCTTCTAATGAAATAGTTAGATTTATTTCATCTTTATAATTATTAAGATATATATCTAAAAATTTTCTTTTACCTAATTTATAAGTAAGTTCTTCTTTTTCTTCAAAAGATATATTAAGTTTATTTATTAATAAATCTATTTTATCCATATAAGGTGTCATATTAAAATATAAATATTCGCATTTAGATAAATTAAGTTTTTGATTACTATTTATATCATAGACACAATTATTCTCTTCTTTTATTTCATAATTATTGTAGATTTTTATTCCTAAAGAATCGGTATATACATAATCATTAACATAAAATATATCTTTATTATATAATTTAATGAATATACCATCAATTTTTTTTAATATATAATTTAAAGAAAAATCATTAAACGCATTATTATCATATCCTATACCCATTAAATCAAGTACAGTTGTATATTTAAACTGACATTCTTCTTTTTCAACATAATGATTAGTTATAAAATTATAACTAGTATATGACTCTGTATTTAATGATACTGGATAAAATATATTTTCACCTAACATCTTATAAAACCTATTATAACAATCACCTAAAATATAAGGATATAAGGATTGAGCTGTCATACTGTAAGAATCTATAGATGAAATAGAAGTTGTAATCATTCTTTTAGTTTTAAATCTATCTTTTTCTAAATTAAATACATGATTGTCTTTCCATCTTTTAATTATCTCATCTTCAAATCTTTCCACAGTATCACCTCAAATCTAGATAAATATATAATACCATAGAATTATTTTAGAGTAAAATAAAAACTGTAAAATATTATGAAGAATATCTTACAGTTTCCATCAATATTATCTATTGTTTTCAATATAATTAACTAAGTCACCAACAGTTTTAAAACTTTGTGCTGTATCATCATCAATAGTAATTGAAAATTCATCTTCTAAAGCCATAATAACTTCTACAGCATCTAAACTATCAGCCCCAAGATCATCTCTTAAATTAGCATCTTGTGTAATCTTGTTACTATCAATATTTAATTCACTAGAAATAATTTCTTTTACTTTATCAAAAATTTCCATGTTCTTTTCACTCCTTTATATCGAAATTATACATTAATATATTTATAAAATCAAGCAAAATTAAACAATCATAAATTATGATTTATTCTTGTTATAAATATAAAGTAAACCTTTAATAACTAAATCTTCATCAAATAAAACTTTGTTTTTACAAAGAGGTACAATAATTTTTGCAAGTCCCCCAGTCGCTATAACATTAATTTTACCATCGTTTATTTCTTCTTTTATTCTATCAATCATTCCATCAACTTGAGAAGCTGCGCCGTAAATTATACCAGATTGCATACATGATATTGTATTTTTACCTAAAACCTTAGTTGGTGTTTGAAGTTCAATTGAAGGTAGTAATGCTGCACTATTTATTAAGGCTTTCATTGAAATTGAAACACCTGGTGAAATACTCACACCATTTAATGTATTTTTATTTTGATAAATATATTTAGTCGCTGTACCCATATCTACAATAATAGATTTATCATAAGTACTATATGCACCTGCAACACAACATATTAAATCAGCCCCTACACTTTTAGGGTCATCTGCTTGTAAAATGATTCCTGTTTTAATACCAGGACCTAAAATTTTAGGTGTAATATTATAATATTTAATAAACATTTTATTAAGTGCAGATGTAACTATTGGTACTACACTTGATATAATTACATCGTTTATTTCTTCTTGTAATAATTCTTTTATTAGAAGATAGAATTCATCTGCAGTTTTATCTAAAAATGTTTTAAGTCTAAATGTTTTTAAAATGTTTTGTCCATCTGAATACCCAAGTACAATATTTGAGTTTCCTATATCTATAAGTAATATCATATTAGTTCCTTTCTAAAATAATAATTCTTCTTTATTTTTAATGTATTTTAAATAATATATAACAAATATAATTAAAGATATTATTGCTATAAATAACAATATTAAATATAAGATATAATAACCATATATTTCAATAATAAATCCACCAATAAATTTGAATAATGATGTAAATATTTGTTGAATCATCATTACAAGCATCATTCCTCTTGTTGATTGACTAGAACCAAGTAGTTTCAATATAAATGTAGATGATAAATATAGTGCAATAGCCCATGTAATTCCTCTTGACAGTTGAGAAAAAATTAATAATGTAGTATTTACATTTTGTAAAGATTGTATAATTAATCTTATAATCAAAACAATAGCCGATATAAAATATATTGATAATTTATTTTTAATTTTATCTCCATACTTACTAAGTAAAAACATTACTATAACTTCAACTAATATATATCCTAACATTACATATGAATAATAGTAATCTGGTGCACCTTTAGATGTTAAATATAGGGAAAAGAAATCATCAGCCACTTGCATAGACCCTATTAATAATACATAATATATTAAATATATTATAAATAATTTATTTTTAAGTACATCTTTATAACTTGTTTTTTCTATTGAAGTTTCTATTATATTCGGAGTTTTAATTAAATATAATATAATAGATGTTAATACAAAAAATATTATAGCTACTATAAATAAGAATTCATAAGATGTAAATTTAGCAATGTAGCCTGCTATAAAAGCTCCTATCATATAAGATGTAGAACCGAAAATTCTAATAGTTGAAAATGGTTTATTGTTTTCTTTTGCACATAATGTAAGCAAACTATCAAACATTCCATAATTAGAACTTGTAAATATACTAATTAAAATAACCATTATAAGTTGTAATACAAAATCAGATGCAAATAATAAAAATAATACTGATATAGATTCTAAGATTCCAATAATAGTAAGTATATTTTTAGTATTTTTAGGATTATTACAAAATCTCGAATAAATAGGATTGCATAAAAGACCAACTAGTGGAATTAAGCCTATAATTATTCCTATTTCTGATTCTGTTCTTCCAATATGTTTAAAATATAAACTTATAAATGGAAAAAATAAAGATTCTGCAAAATATCTTATAAATGCAAGCATCTTATATTTAGTTAAATTTTTCATATAATCACCAAAGTTTTAATATAATTCTTAAATTAATTATAATAAAGAATTTTTTTGTTATCAAGATCAAACAAGAATATAATACACTTTTTTTAAAAATGTATTATTAAGTTACATAATTAATATATTTATTTATTCTAGTACCACTTATAAGATCTATTTTTATATCAACATCCTCAGGTGGCATAATAAATACAAAACTCCAAGTATCTTCATCTTCACCTACTCTTTTAGGTATATTTATTCCATTTATTGTAACTACTATTTCGGCTTCTACATACTTATTTGTAATTATTTCATATTCAAGACCCGAAAAAGCATCAGAACGCAAATTATTAATCATATATTCTTTACCATGTGTAATTTTAACTGAATGTTCTTTATAATCAGAAATAGAATGTGAGCGTGTTGTATTGTTACAATAAATACAAGTATACTTTTTCACTATAGAAGGATTATTTGTTGATGGACATATAATTTCTTCATAAACTGAATAATCATAAACATGGTCATAACAACTATAGTCTATTATAGCATCAGGTAGTAAATTAGAATCCATAGTAATATAACAATTATACTCTTTAAAACCAATTTTATTTTCTTTTTTTATAATATTTATTTTAATCGGATCTATCATTTTATTATCAGATTCAAGTTCTTCATTTTTAGTAAAGAAAATACTAATACCTTCATTTTTCACCTTATAATCATCTCTAAAAGGACGACAAATATAGTCCAACCATAAATTTGTATAGCTTAAATATGATACATGATATACATCTTCTCTTCCAATTAGATAGTTTTTTATTTCTGATACATAATTGATATATTCATTAGTTGTAAGGTTTAGATATAAATAATTACCATCTCTTAATAATGATTCATCAAGGTTTGGTTCGGGTAATGATTCGAGATTATATGATGAAAGATATGATTCTGAAAAGAAAGTGTTTTTTAAATCATCGTGTTTTGTACACGATGTTATACCTATTAAAAAAATAAATAAGTAAGTTATTTTTAAAAATATTTTTTTCATTAAAACCACCTGATTTCAATTGCTTTTTCATTTATAATTTATATAATTAGTATAAATAATAGATTTCATTTTTTCTTTATATTCAATATAATGAGTCAAATCTTTTGATAAATCTTCTCTTGATTTTTCAATTAATTCATTAAATTTGTAATTATCGTTTTTTCTATAATATTCAATTAAAGAAATATATGAATACTTTTCCATAAAACTACTAAAACAAGCCTTTTCAGTCCAAAATACAAGTTCATAAAAATGAATAAAAATGATATCAAATATAAGCCTATTTTTTTGTTATCAAATGATATATTATCATAACCAATTCATATACTTGTTCATATGATTTTACTGATATTATATATCGACCATACCATTTATTAAATTCTTGTTCATTATGAGATTTAAGCATTTCTTTTTTTATATTGTTTTGAAAATCTTTTGTCCACACTATATAATTTTTATTAATTACTTTTATTATTTCTTCCTTATTATTAGATCCTGCATCTTTTGCCAGACGGCCTATATTGCAACAATAATAAAAATAAATTTTTTTATCTCTTCTTTTTCCATACCAACCTCTTATAAAATAAATTTAAATTATCACTTTATTAGTTAGATATTCATCTATTAATTTTATTTCTTTTGACATATTTTTTTTAAAATCATAAAAGTATTATAACACCTCCATATATGCATTTAAAATTTCAACAATTTCACCATCTGATAACTTATTATTACACTCTATTATTGCAACAAGATATTCATCAGATGTGTCTCCTAGTATAATTCAAATAATAAAATATTAAACTTCTATAAACATTATTTAACGTTTATATCTAATTTCATTATATAACTATAAATTTATTTTGTAAACCACTACTTATTCTTCAGCATTTATATTTGTTATATGTTATAATTTTCACCTAAAACATAATCAAAATCAACCAAAATATCCTTAAAAATATCAATAAACAAGCAGAAAAATCTTGAAACAGCTTATTTTACTGAATCAAGATAGATAATCTAATATG
>CAZGBY010000040.1:0-16049 GCA_964524125.1 uncultured Clostridium sp. | reverse complement strand
TGTAAATTAATTCGCTTGGCTTATTAATTGTCATATTGTTCAGTTTTCAAAGACCTAAAAAATGGTGGTCGGGGTTGGTTTCGAACCAACGAACCCTAAGGAGCAGATTTACAGTCTGCCGCGTTTAGCCTCTTCGCTACCCGACCATATTTTCGCCACTAAATCACAGCGCTTCTTTATTATATTACAAACAAAATATAAAATCAAGCATTTTTTTATTTTTTTTTGTTTTTTTTGATTAACAAAAACAAATAATGTGATTAATGGCTTAGGTAAGCCATTAATCTTTTTTGATTTTCTTTTCAAGCTCGTATCTAGGCATTAAATATTGCCTTTTACAGCCTAAACATTCTATTTTTATATCTGCACCAGTACGTACTACTTTCCATTCAAAAGAACCACATACATGTTTCTTCTTCATTGTAATTATACTTTCTAACTCAAACATAATTATTTTCCTTCCATAAGCCATTTAATTATATCTTGTAATTCCTCTTTATCTTTTGCTTTTATAACAACTTTTTTATCATCAACTGCAATTTTAATTTTTAACTTATTATCTAATATGTTTTTAGAAATAATTTGCTTATTAGTCTTTTTAACCTTTTGTTCATTCGTTTTTTCTTCATTTTTCACTAGTTCTTCAATTTGTCTTACACTTAGATTACGCATAATAATAATATGCGCTAATTCAATAATCCTTTTTTCATTAGAAAGTTTTGACAACGCTCTAGCATGACCAAATGAAATTTTCCCTAAATTAAGCATAGTTAAAACTTCTTCTGGTAATTTTAGAATACCTAACATATTAGTAATATAACTTCTGCTCTTACCAACTTTATTTGCAACCTCTTGTTGAGTATAATTTAATTCTTTCATCATTAGTTCGTAGGCACTAGCTTCTTCATAAGACGAAAGTTCCTGTCTTTGTAAATTTTCAATTAAAGCAAGCTCTATCATCTTAGTTTTTTCATAGCCTCTTACTATGGATGGAATAGTTTCTTTACCCGCAAGTTGAGATGCTCTAAATCTTCTTTCTCCAGCAATTATAATATAAGCCTCACCAGATTCTTTTACAATAATAGGTTGAATTACGCCATGTTCTTTAATGGATAAAGATAATTCTTTTAAAGCTTCATCGTTAAAATCTTTGCGAGGTTGATATGGGTTTGGTTTAATCTTATAAAGTGGCAAATCAATAATTTGTTCAACATCTGATTCTTTTACATTTTCATTTATCAAATCAATCAACGTTTTTCTTTTTTCCATTATTCTTTACAACCTCCTTAGCAAGTTCTTTATATTGTTTTGCAGCTGGACATCTTGACGCATATGCAATAACGGGTTTTCCTACTGTTGGTGCTATTTGAGCTTTAACGTTTACATTAATAATTGTTTTAAAAACTTTTTCACCAAAACATTCTTTAATTTCACTAACAATTTGCCATGATGATGTTACACGTTTATCAAGCATAGTCAATAAAATACCTTCGATTTGAAGATTTCGATTGTTTAATTTCTTTCGTTTTTGTACAGTTTTAATAGTATTTAATAATTGTGTCAATCCATCGATAGCTAAGAATTGACATTGAACAGGAATCAAACAACTATCTGCTGCAAATAAACTATTTAACGTTATAATACCTAAAGAAGGTGGACAATCCATAATTATATAATCATAATCATTTTTATATTCTTGAATACATTCATCCAGCAAGTATTCTCTATTAGGATTATCAATTGTTTTTATTTCAAGCCTTGAAAGATCAATATTAGATACTACTACATCACATTTAGAATGCTTAGGATGACAAATAGCTTCTTTTAATTTGCATTCACCTAATAATACATCATTAATGGTTTTATTTTCATATCTATCAAGACCTAAACTTAAGGATGCAGATGCTTGCGGGTCTAAATCTATTAATAATACTCTTTTATTAACTCGGGCAAGTGCATCAGATAAATTAACTGATGTAGTAGTTTTACCTACCCCACCTTTTTGATTAGTTATAGCAATAACTTTACAACTCATAATATATTACACTCAATTGAGTATTCCTTTCTACAACTTATAATGGTTTTTTCTTTATTTGACCAAAAGCTCTTGGATATTTTAAAGGTGTAATTTTCACCTTTTTGAATACTAAGATTTCCCTTTTTCCTAAATTATTAGGCAAAACTACATCAATAGTCTTTTCATATATAGCACCTAAAACTTTAATCGCTACTTTAGCTTCTTCTAGTTCTATTTCAGATTCTACACTTTTCATAGCAATAAAATATCCACCAACTTTTACAAGTGGCAAGCATAATTCGGCTAATATGTTTAATCTAGCTACAGCTCTTGCAGTTACAACATCTGCTTTTTCTCTTGCTTCAACTGCGTATTCTTCAGCACGTTTATGAAGAGCTTTTGCATTATTCAAATTCAGTTTATCTATTAGTTGATTTAAAAATGTAATACGTTTATTTAATGAATCAATTATTGTAACATTAAAATTAGGAAATACTATCGCATTAGGTATAGATGGAAAACCTGCTCCTGCTCCAACATCAACACAATTTATTTCTTCACTCAAATCTAAAGATAATGATAAAGTAAGTGAATCATAAAAATGTTTATAATATACTTCTTCTTGGTTGGTAATTGCAGTAAGATTTACTTTTTCATTATATTCAATTAAAAAATTGTAATATTCTTCAAATTTAGACAATATTTCATCATTTATATTTATATTTAAATTTAATAAGTCATTCTTAAAATCCATACTTAAGACCTCTTTAAACTTTCACAATATACAGATAAAACTGCAATATCTGCAGGATTAACTCCTGAAATACGAGAAGCTTGGCCAATTGTTTTTGGTCTTATAAGTTCTAATTTTTCTCTTGCTTCTAAAGCAAT
The DNA here is from genome assembly GCA_964524125.1 of uncultured Clostridium sp. Taxonomy (GTDB): domain Bacteria; phylum Bacillota_I; class Bacilli_A; order Acholeplasmatales; family Anaeroplasmataceae; genus CAG-307. Next base: position 13,141 of record CAZGBY010000040.1, on the reverse strand, counting down.
ATTATCTACTAAATTATAATTAATATTATCAGGGATAATTTTACTATCAAGCGAGGCTAAATGAGAAGCTTGCATTTTAGCTTTTTCGATATATCCTCGATATTTAGCTTCTATTTCAACAGCCTCTAATACTTCATCTGTTTCATTTAGTTTAAGTAATTTTTTAATATCTAAATAATTTATTTCGGGACGTTTTAAAAGTTCATAAGCCTTTATAGATTCATATAATCTAGATGAACCTTTACTTTCAATATAATCATTATTCTCATCACTTTTTGTAATATTAGTATTCTTTAAATAATTAATCATATTTTCAATAGATAATATCTTATTATTTAATTTATTATATTGGCTATCAGAAATTAAACCTACCTCATAACCATACTTACGAAGTCGTAAATCTGCATTATCATGTCTTAATAATAATCTATATTCAGCACGCGAAGTTAATAACCTATATGGTTCATCAGTTCCTTTAGTTACTAAATCATCTATTAATACTCCAATATATGCTTCATCTCTTCTTAAAACAAGTGGTTCCTTTCCTTGAAGGCTTAACCCACAATTAATGCCAGCCATTAATCCTTGACAAGCCGCTTCTTCATAACCAGATGTGCCGTTAATTTGACCAGCAGAGTATAGATTTTTAATAATTTTAGTTTCTAAACTGGGCCATAAATTTAAAGGATTTATAGAATCATATTCAATAGCATAAGCATATTCTAACACTTCACAATTTTCAAAACCAGGTAATAATCTTATCATTTTATCTTGAACCTCAACAGGCATAGATGTTGAAAAACCTTGAATATACATTTGATCCCACTCTAAACTTTCAGGTTCTATAAAAATTTGATGACGTTCTTTATCTTGGAATCTTACAACTTTTGTTTCAATTGAAGGACAATACCTTGGTCCTGTACCTGTAATAACACCACCATACATTGCACTATCTTCTAAATGATCCATAATAATATTATGAATTTCTTTATTTGTATATGTCAAATGACAAGGTACACTTATTTTATTTATTTGTTCAACACCTTCATCAAAAGAAAAATGATATGGATATTTATCTCCTGGTTCAATACTTGACTTAGTATAATCAATAGTTGATGCTTTTATTCTTGGAGGAGTTCCTGTTTTAAGTCTTCTTACATCAAAACCTAAATCATTTAATTGTTTAGAAATACCAAAACTAGTCTTTTGTTCTTCAGGACCAGAGACTGTTACAACATGTCCTCTATAAACCTTACTATTTAAATAAGTGCCCGTTGTAATAATAACTTTTTTTGACAAAATTTCCTCACCATCAGGCATTATTATACCGCAACAATTTCCATCCTTAATAATAAGATTTTCAACATAGCCTTCCTTTAAAGATAAGTTTTCTTGGCTTTCTAAATGAATACGCATTTGTTTAGAATATACAACTTTATCTTCTTGACTTCTTAATGCTCTTACTGCTGGACCTTTTGAAGAATTTAACATCTTCATTTGAATTTGAGCCTTATCAGCATTTTTACCTTGATAACCACCGAGTGCATCAATTTCACGAACAACTATTCCTTTTGCAGGTCCACCAATAGATGGATTACACGGCATAGAACCTAACATATTTAAATGCCCTGAGATTAATAAAGTTTTAAATCCCATTTTAGAAGTAGCCAAACATGCTTCACAACCAGCATGTCCTCCACCAACAACTATAACATCATACATAAAAATCACCTTTTAATTCACTTTTAATTTTAACATTTTATAAATAAATAGTAAATATTAATTTAATACAAAAAAGTGCAGTATAAAACCACACTTATTAATTAATTACTTTTCATCAATAACTTTAAATAAATATTTTGCAACTTCTTTTGGACCAGATTGTTCACAACCTGGTATTGCAAGTCTTGTATGTATTTCACCTACTGGTTTATTATTTGTAAATAAATTTAAAAAATACATATCAAGTAAAGGATCACATAACTCCTTATTTTGACAAGGTCCAAATGGATTTGCAAAATAGCTTTCAACTAAACCTTTTTCAGATGTAGTACCCTTAGCAACTCTAGCTCCTTTTTTAAAGCATTCAATCGCTTGTGATGAAGAATCAAACAATCTTACAACACTTTTATCTTCGCTATAGTTATTTGCATAAAATACCATATCTACTTCATACCCTTTCATTATTTGAGGATATGTTGATACAGGAAGTACAATTCTTGAATTAACCTTATCAGGATTTAAAAATATCGCTCTATCAATTTCTTTATATGCATAACCATTTTCTAAATCATCTAATCTTACAAATGCACCAGTTTCAGTACCATATGCATAAACTTTACCATTTACAATTTTATATGTACCCATATCATCAAAAATTGTTCTCATTGAAACGATATTTTTCCCAGCTACCATTCTTAACGCTTCTAAAGTTTCAGATTTACCAGCACCACTATCACCAATTAAAACGATTGTTCTTTTCTTGCCATTTTTTAAAGTAATATTTTGACAAGCCCCATGTATTGGAAGATAGCCTTGCTTAATTTGTTTTATATTATGTAATGTTAATAACATTTTCTTCATATATCCAAAATAATCAATTTCATCACCATATGGTGCAAGACCAATATAAATATCATTTTCTTTATCAAAATAATATCTAGATTTCCCTTCTAAATCAGCACCAAAAATATATATTATATCCGGTTTTTTATTTGATATTTTATCCATAGGTGCGAATTCAAATAAATTAGATAAAGCTATTCCATGAGACATATAATCTTTATTAAAGTATACATATGCAAGTGATGCACCAACATATAAAGGATAACAATACCAATCATATGAATTAAATTCTAAAGACTCAAGTTCATTTTCAAACACTTCAAAATAAGTACCACTTCTTGTGTTTTTCTTACTATAACTAATAAAAGTAGGCTTTATTAAAACACTATCAATGAAAGATATTTTATTTAAATTGTTATATAAAGGATATTCTTTTGTCCATTCATTATCACATAACGATAAAGAAGCGTTTAATCCAGCAGCCAATTGTCTATAAATATGAAAGTTTTTACCTTCAACCTTTTGACTTATTGTACGATATACCTTTAATATTAGACCATTAAATTCCTCTGTTGATTCAATAAAACTTAATGATTCTAATGAATTATGATTTGCCTCACTTTTCATAATCGCATAACGTTCAAGTCGTCTATAATAATCATAGAAATCCTCTACTAATGCATGTAAATTTTCGGATTGAAGTAATATTCTTTTATAAGAATCAGACATCTCCATAATTTCTCTTACTGAAAATGAAAGTAAAAATTTAAATAAATTAACGTACGATTTTATAGGATTTCTAGATATTTTTATCAAGCCTATTAAATCTTCATTTTTAGTTCTATTTAAATGTTTTAAGTATCCTTCCCAAACTCTTGAAAAAGCTTCACTAGATAATACTTCACTTTCAGTTTTACAATAATCTTTACTAAAATTTAAAATAATAGATTTTTCATTTAGTATATATTTATCTTCCATTATGTCCATCTCCCTAAAATAAACCTTTAACTTTTCCTTCAACTAAATCCATATTAAGTGCAGCAGGTTCATTTGGAAGACCTGGCATACGCATAATATCAGAACAACATACAACTATAAAACCAGCACCTATTGCAGGTGTAATACTTTTAATATTTATTTCATTATCTTTTGGACACCCTAATAATTTAGGATTGTCAGAAATAGAATATTGAGTTTTAGCCATACAAATCAAAGCTTTATCATATCCAAGTTTAGAAAGTCTTGATATTTCTAATTTAGCCTCACTTGAATAGGTGATTTTACTTGCGTTATACATCTCTTTACAAATAGTTTCAATTTTCTTTTTTAAAGACATATTTTTATTGTATAAAGGCTTAAAACTATTATCTTTAATCTTTATTTCATCAATAACTATCTTTGCCAAATTTAAAGCACCATCACTACCATTTGACCAAGAGGATGATATTTCAATTGGATGATTATTATTTCTAGCCCAATTAATTAACGTATCAATTTCGCTTTCATAATCGCTTTCAAATTTATTTAACGCTATCACATAAGGAATACCAAACTTTTTGATAGAATTAAGATGATGTTCTAAATTAGAAATTCCTTTATTTATAGCCTCAATATTTTCTTCATTTAAAATGTCCTTATCAACGCCACCATGTAGTTTTAATGCTCTAAGAGTTGTAACTATTACACTAATTGATGGAGTTATATTACCTTCTTGACATTTAATATCAAAGAATTTTTCAGCACCTAAATCTGCACCAAATCCCGCTTCTGTAACAGTGAAGTCTGAAATTGACATAGCCATTTTAGTAGCAATTAATGAATTACAACCGTGTGCAATATTTGCAAATGGTCCACCATGTATTAAGCAAGGAGTTCCTTCTAATGATTGAACCAAATTTGGTTTAATAGCATCTTTAAGTATCATCAGCAAAGAACCTGTTATACCTAAATCCTTTATAGTAATAGGTTCTCTATCATAACTATATGCAACAACCGTTCTATCTATTCTTATTCTTAAATCATCTAAATCTTTTGCAAGACATAAAATAGCCATTATTTCAGAAGCGGCTGTTATATCAAAGTGTTCTTCTCTAGGATGACCATTTTTAGTACCACCTAAACCAACAACACAGCCCCTTAAGGCTCTATCGTTCATATCCATAACTCTATGCCAAATAATTTTAGTAGGGTCGATTTTTAGTTTATTTCCTTGATAAATATGATTATCAATCATTGCTGATACAGTATTATTTGCGAGTTCGATTGCATAAAAATCGCCTGTTAAACCTAAATTAATATCTTCCATAGGAAGAACTTGAGAATATCCTCCACCTGTAGCACCACCTTTAATTCCAAGTACTGGACCAAAACTTGGTTGTCTTAAAGTAATACATGTTTTATAATTTAATTTACTTAAAGCATCACCAAGTCCAATTGTGACAGTAGATTTACCTTCTCCTGCAGATGTTGGATTAATTGAAGTAACTAATATCAGTTTACCATTTTTATTTCCTTTAAAAGTCAAATTAACTTTAGCTTTATAATTACCATAAAGTTCTAAATTTTCTTCATTAATTCCAAGCTTAGATGCAATTTGTTTAATATTTACCATTCTATGATTTTGTACAATTTCTAAATCGTTCATTTAAAATCACCCCTTAAAAAAACAATGCAGTAACTTAAATCACTGCATTTTAAATATGTAGCGTTAACTAATTATTATTAGATTAATTAATAACACCATCCTTTTTGAATATATTAAAATAATATCATATTAAATTTTATAAAACAATATTTATAAATTTATTTTATACGATTTCACTTAGATTTCACATTATTATATAGTATCTGTTAATATAGTTACCGTTCTTTTAATTTCTTCTTTTGTAATAGATGATAAAGTTACACGAATACCTATATCAAGTGGTAAAACATATAATCCTTTTTCTTTTAGCTTATTAAATACTTCTTTAGGATTATCGCAAGGAACCGTTACAAAAAAACCACAATCATATGGATAATGTTTTAATCCGCGTTTTAAAGCTTCATCAATAAATAGATTAGCTCTTTCAATCAATAAGTTTCTTGCATATTTAAGTTCTTCCTTAAATTCTTCTTCATATTCATTTAAAACACGAGAAATAATAGCTTGACCAAGTGTTGAAGTACCACTCCACATTCCTCTTGCACTAAAATCATTAGCTTGTTTAAAATCATCTATTTCTTCTTTTGATTTTGAAATAGCTATTTGAGCACCAACTCTTAAACCATAAAGACCTAAGGTTTTAGAGCCAGAAAATGCTAAAATACATAATACATTTGAATTAAAATTAGAAAACAACTTTATATTTCTTCTAGAAGTTTCAAACCCACGTTTATCATAATCAATATATGCCATATCATAAAGCAATATAATAGGGGTTCCATCTCTAGACGCATCATTTATAATATCTACAACACCAATCCATTCAGAATATTTCATAGAATAGCCCGTAGGATTTTGGCAAGGATCATTTATAACTACTACAACTCTATCTTGAGATTGTTTTAGCAGATGAATTTTATTTTCAAAATCTTTTAAATTAAAATTCCCCTCTTTATCAAATAATTCATATGTATCGTACGATAACATTTGTTCATTTGCCATTTGAATATAATTTGTCCACATTAAACTTGGTAGTAACACTTTATTTCCTACATCCAAATAATTACTAAAAGTATTACAAATAGCTCCACTTCCACCTGGTGTTGAAATACACCCTAAATACATATTTTGTTTAATATAGTCAAGTTCTTCTTGAAATATCCATTTATATAATGCCTCATGAAACTTTGGATCACCCACAGATGAACCATATGAATATTTTTCTTTAGACGTAAGTTCATCTGATACTTTATTTACAACATCAAAAGTAAAAAAATTCCCCTCTTCATCAAATAACATACCAATTGTAGAATCAATAACATTACTGTCTTTAGCCTTAGCTTCACGAGCTTCTTTGCCAATTTCAAGTGCGTTCCCCTTACTTTGTTTAGTTTTAGCATAATTTGCAAGTATACTCATACAAACACCAACTTTCTAAGTTCTATTTTAGCACTATAAAGATAAATTTAAAAGTGATTTTAACAAAAAAAGTTTGACAAGCAAATATTATTAATGTATAATAAAAAAGCAGTTATATTTGGAGCAATACTCAAGTGGTTGAAGAGGCGCCCCTGCTAAGGGCGTAGGCTGGGAAACTGGCGCCAGGGTTCAAATCCCTGTTGCTCCGCCATTTATTTATCATTGATTTTTCAATGATTTTTTTTACGAATTAAAAGACTTTCCCTAAATTTTAGGAAAAGCTTTTTTTATTTTTATACCTCTTCAAATTGAGAATTATAAAGTTTTGCATAGAATCCATCAAGCTCTAGTAAAGATTCATGATTCCCTTGTTCAATAATATTCCCATCTTTAAGTACTAATATCAAATCCGCATTTTTTATAGTAGATAATCTATGTGCAATTACAAATGATGTTCTTCCATGTGTAAGTCTATCCATAGCTTCTTGAATTAGAATTTCTGTTCTAGTATCTACATTAGATGTAGCCTCATCAAGAATTAACATAGGACTATTTTGAACCATTGCACGAGCAATTGTTAAAAGTTGTCTTTGACCTTCCGATAAAGATGTTGATTCTGAAAGTACTGTATCAAGTCCATGAGGTTGTGCTTCTATAAAATGCCATAGATTTGCAGCCTTACAGGCTTTAATTAAGTCTTCTTCTTTAACACCTTTTTTATCATAAACAATGTTTTCTCTAATAGTTCCATTAAATACCCAAGTGTCTTGTAATACCATTGAAAACAATCCTCTAACATCTTCACGTTTAATATCATAAGTATTAACACCATCTATTAATATATTACCACTATTGATTTCGTAAAAACGCATAAGTAAATTTACTATAGTAGTTTTACCAGCACCAGTTGGTCCAACAATTGCGACTTTATAACCAGGTTTAACATATGCGCTAAAATTTTTAATAATAGGTTTATCAGGATAATATGAAAAATCAACATTTTCAAATATAACTTCACCTTTAATATCTGAAATAGTAGCGGTTTTATTAGATTCATCTTCTTGTTCTTCAACTTCTAAGAATTCAAATACACGTTCTGATGAAGCTGCCATTTGTTGTAAATAAGACATAGCTTGAGAAATTTGTTGAATAGGAGATTTAAACAAATTTAAATATACAATAAACGCTGTTATAGTACCAAGTTCAATTGTACCTTTTTTATATAAAGAACCTCCAATAACGCAAATAAATACATAACCAATATTATTAACAAAACTTGTGATTGGCATCATTAAACTTGTCAGTACATTACTCTTCCATGCGCTTTTATAGATTTGTTGGTTTGATTCTTCAAATTCTTTTATGGCTTTATCTTCACCATTAAAAGCTTTTACAACAATAGCGCCTGAATACGTTTCTTCAATTGTACCATTTAATTTACCAAGATAAATTTGTTGATTCCTAAAGAATTTTTGACTCACTCCAGCTATAACCATAATAATTATCATAGATACAGGAACGGTAGCTATTGTAGTTAAACCAAGTTGCCAACAAGAAAGCATCATTGCAATAATTACACCAATAAGCATTGTAATTGAAGAAATAATAGATGTGATAGATTGATTTAATGATTGACCAATAGTATCAACATCGTTTGTAACACGAGATAATATATCTCCATAACTTGTATGATCAAAATACGAAAGTGGTATTTTATTAATTTTCTTAGATATTTCGTCTCTAAACTTTTTAGTTACAGATTGATTTACTCCAGCTAGGATAAACGCTTGTAAATAATTAAGTAAGAAGCTTGTTAGATAAAATACTACAAGTACTATCCCAGTAGTTTTAATAGTATTAAATAATTCTTCCGTTTCAACAAATTTAGATCCATCTGATAAATAATAACCATTATAAATTAAATTATTTTTATTAAAATAGATTTTAGAAGCACTTGTAGAAATGTCTGATAATTTTGTAGGAGCGATTATAGATAATATACAAGCTATAATAGTAAATAATATAGCAATTAAAATAGGAACTATATAAGGACGTATGAAACCAATTAAATTTTTCATACTCTTTTTGAAATCTTTAGCTTTGACTTGTTTCATTCCAGGTCTCATATTCCTAATTCCTCCTCACTTAATTGTGACAACGCAATTTCTTTATAAACTTGACAATTTTGAAGTAGCTCATTATGTGTACCAAAACCTACAATTTTACCATCATCAAGTACAACTATTTTATCCGCATCCATAATCGTACCAATTCTTTGAGCTACAATTACACTAACACAATCTTTAGTAGATTCTTTAATTCTTCTTCTAACTTCCTTATCAGTTTTATAATCAAGTGCTGAAAAAGAATCATCAAATAAATAAATTAGTGGTTGTTTAGCAATAGCTCTTGCAATACATATTCTTTGCATTTGTCCACCAGATACATTCTTTCCACCCTGAGCTATATGTGAATCATATTGTTCTGGCATTTTTTCAACAAACTCATCAGCCATTGAAATGTGAGCAGCTTTTTTTAAATCTTCTTCAGACAAATTGCAAGTACCATAACCTATATTACTTTTAATAGTACCAGCAAATAAAAATCTTTTTTGTGGTACGTAACCAATAATATCTCTTAAATCAGATTTTTTATAATCTTTTACATTTTCACCATTTACAAGCACTTCACCTATACTTGCATCATAAAATCTAGGTATCATATTCATAATTGTCGTTTTACCAGCACCAGTTGCGCCTATAATTGCCAGAGTTTCACCAGATGATACTTTAAAGTTAATATCAGAAATTACAGAATGTTCTCCATTAGGATATGAAAATGATACATTTTTAAACTCTAAACTTGCAGGCCCTTTAATTTCTTTAAAATCTTTCGGATCTACTATTTTGTTTTTAGTATCTAATACTTCAAGTATTCTTCCAGCCGCAACAGATGCACGTGGTATCATAATTAACAACATCGCTACCATCATAAAACTCATTAGTACTTGCATTGAATAGCTTGAAAATGATTGAAGTGATGCATAATCAAGTCCTGCATTTTCGATTTGATAAGAACCTACCCAATATACAATTAAACTGATACCTGACATGACCATACTCATTGCAGGCATCATAATTCCCATAATACGATTTGCAACCAAATTATTATGAGTTAAAGCTAGATTAGCCTTTGTAAATTTTTCTTCCTGATAAGTTTCTGCATCATATGCTCTAATAACACGTAGACCAGTTAAATTTTCACGAGTTACATTATTTAAATCATCTGTAAGCTTTTGAACCTTCTTAAATCTTGGCATAACTACTACAAACACAACAATCATCAATAATATCAGTGAAACTATCGCTGCACCTACAGATAAGCTCAATGTAAGAGATGTATTTTTAATTTTAATTATTGCCCAAACAGCTGTAACAGGTGCAGCTATAATCATTCTAAGTGACATCCCATAGCCCATTTGAACTTGTTGAATATCATTTGTAGTTCTTGTGATTAATGATGCAGTTTCAAATTCTGACATTTCTTCAAGAGAAAATGATTCAACCTTAGTAAAAACTTCAAGACGTAATCTTTTTGCAAAATTTGTTGCAATTAATGTTGCAAATAATCCTAGCATAATAGTACAACTAATATTTGCTAAACATATTAATAACATTTTAATACCTGTTGACCATATATCTGATGACGTTTTAGTAGGATCTATCATCAATGAAATAATTTTTGATGTATATTCAGGTAGTTTTAAATCAAAATATACTTGACCAATTACAAACCCTACAACTATTAAAGCCATAAACCAATCAATAGGTCTAAATTTTTTTAATAATCTAATCATTATTATCATACCTTTCTTTTTTTATAAATGTATTATAGCATTGTTTTAATAAAATTCAAGAAAAATATTTCACATTTGTGAAATTTTATTGACAATCTCATTTATTTACTATAAAATGTTAAATAGTTGGTGAGAATTATGAATAAAAACGAAAAAATAAATGAAATGTTAGATATTCTATTACAATTAAAACCTGATTTTCAAAAATACATCGGTAAAAATAGAATAGCTACTACCTTGAAAGATAAAATAAAACTACGAAGCAATCAACAAATGTGCTTAAATATTATACATTCTTCTAAGGATGGAATATCTATGTCAAATTTAGCTTCTTCTTTAGGTGTTTCAAATCAACAAGCCACAAGAATTGTTGATGATCTTGAAGGATATAATTTTGTTATGCGCAAAAAAGATGAAACTAATAAACGTGTTGTTTTGGTTTATATTACAAATACTGGCGAGGAATATTTTAAAGATATTTTTAAAAGTTTACACACCTTAGGAATTAAAATCTTTTCAGAGCTTGAAAATGACGTTTTAGATAAGTTATATTATCATTTAAAAGAAATTCAAAATATTATGAGACAAATAGGATAAATTACATCCTATTTTTTTCATATAATAGTATGGTGGTTTAATGTTAGCATTAGAAAAAAGATTAGCAAATGGTGTAGGTATTGGATTAATATCTCAATTCTTTGCAGATGTTATTTTTACAATAGCTACAGAAAATATAATATCATCAGATATTATACTTTCAGATATAGGACTTTATTATGGCGCCGCATCTGCAGGTATTATGGCCGCTTTATTTTCATATCATTTAGATAAGTTAGCATTAATCCCTTTAAGTGTAATTACTTTTGCATATGTAAATAACTTAGTTGCTAGTAAAGATAATGAAATTATATTAGATACCGAAAATATAGTATTTGATATTATACTTACTTATGTTATAACTATTATCATTGATAATACAGCTATCAATGATTATTATAATCATAAATATCAAAAAAAATACCAGTATTCTTTAAATTTGAACACTGATAAATCTTCTTTAAACTTTTTATTTGTATTAACTATATCAAATATGTTATCTATTTTTGAATCTCAAATTATAAATTGACATAATTAATATGTTTACAGGGTATAATATTATTGAATATAAATATATAGGTATAATAGATATTATAAATTTAATATTAAAAAATATTATAAAATTAGACTTTTCCTCTTTTAATTTATTTATTCTATTAATATGTTTGTTCTTAAAAGATAAAAATATATAATATGGATTTAAAAAAATTATTTTATTAATACTATATTTTGTTTTAAATAGTTTTATAGAGTTTATATTTTCACTTAATAATATCTTAAAAGGATATACAACTAAAATATAAGCTAAAACTGATATACTATAAACAGTACATACAACTATTACTAAAATAGTTTGTAAAATAAACTTAATAAATTTATAAATATTGATAACTACTATTTTAAAATATCTATAAATGATTTTAAATAATTTAGCAATATAAATACATATAAATTTAATTATTTTAATAATATATGTAACTAAAATTTTAATTAAACTGTAGATTGGATGTAATAAATACTTATATATAAATAAAGAAATTTTATATATTACTTTTACAATAATATAAAAAATAATATAAATTAATTTATACAAAGGATAAAAAATATATTTGTATATAAACTTATATATTTTAACAGAAACAATCTTTATAATCTTACATATCTTTTTAATTATTATTTTAATAATATTAAATAATTTAATATAGATTTTTTTAACAATATAATAGAACTTATTAAAAACTAATATTATTACTTTAAATACTTTACTTAATATATGTTTAATCTTAATAACTAATTTCTTTATTAACATAAAAATAGGTAATAATATATGTTTATATATTTTTAAACATAATAATTCCCAAACTTTATAAAATTTAATACAAATACATTTAATTTCTTTATAAAACCATAAAATTGTTACTTTTATAATAAAATATAAATTATTGACTACATATTTAATAGAATAATATAAACCCTTAAATATATATTTGAATGTTAATATTAAATATCTTAAAAAATATTTATAAATATATTTTAAAATCACTGTAAGTAAATGAAAAATTTTACAGATTGATTTATATAAATATAACATAATATACCTAATACAATATTTATAAATATGAAATGAAATAAATATAATAAATAATCCAAAAGGTCTAACCATTTTATCATATAAAAATAATACTGGTTTTACTATAATAGTCGTGAATAAAATCTTAATAAATGACAAACTTCCAATCAATAATATTTTAAATATAATCAAAATAGGATTTAATATTCTCTTAAAAAAACAAGATATTTTAATAATAAAAGAATAAATTTTAATCATTATTTTTTTTATTGTTAAATAAATATTATTAGTTACAGTTTTTATAGTTTTCAAAATTTCCTTCATAAAGCTCTTCCTTTTTATTAATTATATCATAATATAATAAAAAATAGTAAATAAAGATATTATAAAATAAGATTAAATATGCCAAAACGAAAAAAACTCCCACCGCTTAAAGTGGGAATTTTGGCTTACCTATCTAATTTAATGGCAGGGGCGGAGAGAATCGAAC
>CAZGBY010000039.1:0-16636 GCA_964524125.1 uncultured Clostridium sp. | reverse complement strand
TCGAATGCGATATTCGGTGCAGAGAGAAGGTAAATTTATGTTTAAGTTTAGCAGTAAAACAATTGTTAATAAAGATTTAAAACTACGACATGTCTTGGAAACGATTAATGCTTCAAAAGAAGCAAAACTAGATGCTAAAGTTATTAGTAAAATTTGTTTAAAAAATATATTATCACCTGAAACATTAAATTGTACTTCTGATGAAAATATAAAAAGTTTATTTATATTTGAAATAGATGTTACAGAAAGAATTGTACCTGAAGTATTTGTTAAAGAAATGGATAAAGCATTTAATGGCTATACAATGATATTGATAAAAAATGAAGGGTATACATATACAATGATAGCTTATAAAAAAGGTAAGTTCTATACGTTAAACTGGTCTAATAAAGAAGATTATGAATTGCCTTTATTCACTTCTTTAACAGAAATGTATTTATTTATTATCTCTAAATTTCAAGAATATAATTTTAGAAAAAACGAATCAATAGATGACTATATTAATAGAATAGAAACTATTAAACAATTAAAGAGTAAGATAAATATCTTGACTAGAAAAAGAAATAATGAAGTTCAATCTAAAATTAAGTTTGAACTTAATAAAGATATTAAAGATTTAAACAATAATCTTGAATCTTTAATTAGAGAGGATTGTTAAGATGAAAGAAAAATTAGAAATGTCTACAAAAGATATATCACAAGAAAATATTAAAAAAATTAGGGAATTATTTCCTAATTGTGTAACTGAAACTGAAAAAGATGGTAAAGTAGTACTTGGTGTGGATTTTGATGCATTGAAACAAGAATTATCATCTGTAGTTATTAATGATAAAAAAGAAAGATATCAAATGACTTGGCCTGATAAGAGTAAAGCTAAATTACTCGCAAATAGTAAGATAAACGCAACACTTAGACCAGTAAAAGAAAAGTCTGTTAATTTTGATACCACTGAAAATCTTTATATTGAAGGTGATAATCTTGATGTATTAAAATTATTAAGAGAAACTTATCTTGGAAAAGTAAAGATGATTTATATTGATCCTCCTTATAATACAGGAAAAGATTTTATTTATAAGGATAACTTTTCAAAAAGTACTGACGAATTTTTAAATGAATCTGAGCAGTATGATATAGAAGGAAATAGATTAGTACAAAATACAGAAACTAATGGTCGTTTTCATACTGATTGGTTGAATATTATATATTCTAGGATAAAAGTGGCTTATGATTTATTACACGATGATGGTGTTTTATTTATCAGTATAGATGATAATGAATGCGCCAATATAATTAAAGTATGTATTGAAATATTTGGCGAATCAAGTTATCTGTCTTTAATTCCAAGATTAACTAGTGCTCAACGTCCTTCTCAAGAAAAATATATTTCAATTCAACATGATTATATTCTTGTCCTTATAAAAAATAAAAATAGAAATTTATCTTTTAATAGAACAATAAGAAGAGATGGCCTTGAAAATGTAAAAAAAGATAATATAGGATTATATTTCGAAGGTGATACTTCTCCAATATTAGCCTCAGCAACGCAAGGTTATTCAGCTGGTGGAGATTATGATTTTGAGTATAACGGAATTATTTATAAACCAATAGCAAACGATGGAACAAGAAGAAGATGGCTGTGGACAAAACCTAGAATGGAAGCTGCTGCTAGATTAGGGATTTTAGTACAAACAAAAAATGGTTTGAGGGTACAAAATTATATAAATAAAGAATTTCAATTGAAAACAAATATTATGGTTGAAAAGGATATGAATTTAATTTTTGCATCTTATGATTTTATGAATGCTAAATTTGCTAATAAAAATGGTACTGCCATACTTTCAAATTATAAAATTGATTTCGATTTTGCAAAACCTGTAGAATTAATTTATGAATTAATAAAATTAATTCCAGATAAAAATGCGATTATTTTAGACTTTTTCTCTGGTTCTGCTACTACTGCTCATGCAGTTATGAAATTAAATGCTGAAGATGGTGGTAATAGAAAATTTATTATGGTTCAATTACAAGAAGAATGCTCTGAAAAATCTGAAGCTTATAAAGCAGGATACAAAACAATATGTGATATAGGAGAAGAACGTATCCGTAGAGCCGGTAAACAAATCTATGATGAATTAAAAGAAAAACAAGCAAAAGCTGGTTTACTAGATGAAATAGTAAATCCAGATTCTTTGGATATTGGTTTTAGAGTACTAAAATTAGATTCATCAAATATGAATGATGTTTACTATAATCCATCACATATGAATCAATTATTACTAGATGAATCTGTAGATAACATAAAATCTGATAGAACTGATTTAGATTTATTATTCCAAGTAATGTTAGAATTAGGAATTGAACTATCTGCTAAAATTGAAGAAGTGAATATTAATAATGTTAAATATTATAAAGTTAATGATAATGATATTATTGCATGTTTTGATAATAATTTATCTAATGATACATTAATTAAAATAGCGCAACAAGAACCATTATATGCTGTATTTAAAGATTCTGCATTTTCTACAGATAGTCTTTCTATTAATAATGAACAAATATTTAAAACACATTCACCATCAACAAAGATTCGAGTACTATAGGAGGACTGTAATATGAAATTTAAATTTAAAGTCCAACAATATCAATCCGACGCTGTTGAATCAATAATCAATGTTTTTAAAGGTCAACCATATCAAGAAGGATTTGACTATAGTGTTGATAGAGGTATAGTTGTAAAGCCTAAAAAAAGTCAAGTTGGTATGGTTTTTGATGATATAGGACTTATATTAGAAAAAGATATAGAAGATGATGATGTTGAACTTGTAGGGTATGCTAATCCAACTATTCGGTTATCAAGTACAGAATTACTAACTAATATTCAAACTATTCAGAATTTATCTAATATAAAAGAATCACAAAAATTATCTCATAATCTTGGTGCTTGTGAACTAGATATAGAAATGGAAACTGGTACAGGTAAAACATATGTTTATATTAAAACAATGTTTGAACTTAATAAAAAATATGGATTTTCAAAGTTTATAGTTGTAGTTCCATCTATTGCAATTCGTGAAGGTGTTAAGAAAACATTTGAAATAACTCAAGAACATTTTATGGACCAATATGGTAAGAAAGCTAGATTCTTCATTTACAATTCTAAAAAGTTAGATGAAATAGAACATTATAGTAGTTCAAATGCTATTAATTGTATGATCATAAATATACAAGCATTTAATACAAGAGGTGCAGATGGAAGACGTATTTATGAAGAACTTGATGAATTCCAATCTAGACGTCCAATAGATGTACTTTCTAAAAATAGACCAATTCTTATTTTAGATGAACCTCAAAAAATGGGTGGTAATGCCACTCAAGAATCTTTAAAGAATTTTAATCCTTTATTTTCAATGAACTTTTCTGCAACTCATAAAATTGAACATAACACTGTTTATGTATTAGATGCATTAGATGCATATAATAAAAAATTAGTTAAGAAAATTGAAGTAAAAGGATTTACAATTAAAAATCTAAGAGGTACTAATGGCTATCTATATTTAGAAGATATTATAATAAGTCCAGATAAAGCACCTATGGCTAAAATTGAATTAGAAATTCAATATAAAGGTGCAAGAATTAATAGAGAAACAAGAATATTTAAAGTTGGAGATAACTTATATCAAACTTCTAATGAAATGGAACAGTATCATGATCAATATGTTATAAGTGAAATTAATCCTTTTAATAATACTGTTACATTTTTAAATGGAAAAGAATTACAACTAGGATTAGCATATGGTGATGTTAATGAACTTGATATAAGAAGAATTCAAATAAGAGAAACTTTAAAATCTCATTTTGAAAAAGAAGAAGAATTATATAATAAAGGAATTAAAGTATTATCATTATTCTTTATTGATGAAGTTGCTAAATATAGAAAATATGATGAAGATGGTAATGAAGTTAATAGTGAATACGGTACTATATTTGAAGAAGAATATAATAAATTAGTAATGGAATATATTAAATTATTAGAAACGCCATATTCTAATTATTTGAAAAATACATCAGCTTCAAAGGCACATCAAGGATATTTTTCAATTGATAAAAAAGGAAGAAAAGTTGATTCAGAATTAAAACGTGGTTCAGATATATCAGATGATATATCAGCTTATGATTTGATTTTGAAAAATAAAGAAAGATTATTATCATTTGAAGAACCTACAAGATTTATTTTTTCGCACTCTGCTTTAAGAGAAGGTTGGGATAATCCTAATGTATTTCAAATTTGTACATTAAAGCATAGTGATTCTAACATTCAAAGAAGACAAGAAGTAGGACGTGGACTTCGTTTATGCGTTAACTCTACTGGTGAAAGAATGGACTCAACTATTCCTAATTTTGATGTTCATAAATTAAATGTTTTAACAGTTATCGCAAATGATTCGTATGAAGATTTTGTTAAAGGTTTACAAGCGGAAATGAAAGATGATTTATATGATAGACCAACAAAAGCTTCTAAAGAATTCTTTACTGGTAAGAAAATCATTATAGATAATGAAGAAACTACAATTACTGAACAAGAAGCAACTAAGATTTATCGTTACTTATTAAAGAATGATTATATCGATGATAATGATAAACCTACACAACAATTTAAAGATGATTTAGCTTCTGAAAATATAGCTGCTTTACCACCTGAAATAGCTTACTTAACTGATAATGTTATTAAATTAGTTCAATCGATATATGATGAATCTGTTTTAAGTTCAATTATATCTAGTGGTCATAAACCAAAAATTCAAGAAAATGAACTAAATGAAAATTTCTATAGAAAAGAATTTCAAGAATTATGGAAATTAATAAATCATAAATATGCATATTATGTAGATTTTGATTCGAATGAATTAATTGAAAATTCAGTTAAATCAATTAATGAAAATCTTAAAGTGACTAAATTAATGTATACTGTATCTACAGGTTCACAAAAAGATATTATTGATAACGAAGAAGTGAAAAATGGAGTATCGTTCAAAGATGCAAAAACAAGAACTCAAGAATTACGTACAGCTTCAAGTGATACAATTGTTTATGATTTATTAGGTAAAATTTCAAGCCATACTTCCTTAACTAGAAAGACTATTGCCAAAATATTAAAGAAAATAGATCCTATTAAATTTAAGATGTATTCTTATAATCCCGAAGAATTTATTAACAAAGTTTCTTTATTAGTAAATGAACAAAAAGCTTCTTTAATAGTAGAACATGTAACTTACAATCAAATTGATGGTGAATTTGACTCTAATATTTTTAATGAATCTAAATTAACTTTAGATTTTGAATCTGCAGTAAAAGTAGATAAACATATTAAAGATTATGTTTTCGTTGATGGTGATAAGAAAAAAGGTGTTGAACGTAAGTTCGCAAATAATCTAGAAAAAGCTGAAGAAGTATGCGTTTATGCTAAAATGCCTCGTTCATTCTATATACCAACTCCAATGGGTAATTACAGTCCAGACTGGGCTATTGCATTTAAAGAAGGTACAGTTAAACATATTTATTTCTTAGCTGAAACAAAAGGCTCATTATCTTCTTTACAACTTAGAGGAATAGAAAAAGCAAAAATAGAGTGTGCTAAGAAACTTTATAATAAGATGTCTTCAAGTAACATTAAATATGAGCATGTAACAACTTATGAAGATTTGCTTAATATAATTAATGATTAAAAAAAATAATAATAATAGACTTTTATATATAATATTATAAGTAATTATTAATATATATAAGGTTAGAATGAATTGCTTAAATAGTATAATAAATAATATGAAATAAAAAGTATGATTTTTAATAAAAGAAGTTAATAAATTTTATTAAATAATAAAGAGAAAAATAATTGCGAATAAGACTTAATAATATTTTTTAAGTCTTTAGCAGCTTAATAAAAAGTATTTCTCTTTGGAGGATAAAAAATGAATATAAAGAAGTTTTTGAAATTGTTTTTAACTACTATTTTAATTGTAATATTTTCTATTACAATGACATCTTGTAGGTCGAGTAATCAAGGTGATAAAGTAATTGTAAAAGATATGCTTGGAAATGAAATTGAAGTGAAGAAGAATCCTAAAAAAGTTGCTTGTGTATCAAGAACAACATATGATCTATTAATCGCATTTGGACTATCAGACTACATTGATGGTGTATATTCTACATTATTAGAAAATGAATGGGCTGAAGTTTTTGATTCGAGGTCATCTTCACGTTATAGTTTGGCATATGAAGAAAGCTATGAAACTTTTATTTCAAGAGGCGTAGATTTGGTTTTTGCACCAGAAGGATATATCGCAAATAATTTAAACGAACATGGAGTTCCTGCACTTTGCGTCAGTTTATATGGTAATCCTGATTATAGTAATTATGTATATTTCTTTGCTGATTTAGTAAAAGAATTATGGGATGAAGAAGATGTTCATCAAAGAGTTGATAAATGGAAGTCAAATTTATCAAATACAATAAATGAAATTCAAATAAAATTAGAAGATTATACTAAAGATAAAAGAACTATTTATTATGTTCGTGGAGATAAAAATAAAGGAATCGGATATACAGAAACTGTTGGATCATTCACACAATATGCTTATCAAGTTTTAGGTATGATTCCATTACATGATAAATTCGAAACTAATAAACCTTCTGCTGAAGAAATATGTGCACAAAATCCTGATGTAATAGTTATAGGAGGAAGATATCAAAAAACTTTAATAAATTTACTTCAATCTGAACCTTATTGTAATTTAAATGCCGTAAAAAATAATCAAATATATAATATTCCTATTGGTCTTACTATGTTTGAACAAATATCGGTTTTTTCATCAGTATTCTTATGTGATCAAGCTAATAAGTTATATCCTGATTTATTTAATTATGATGTTAAAATACAAATCCAAGAAATAAGTAAAGACTTCTTTGGTATAGTCCTTACTGATGAAGAGGCTAATAATATGCTAAATGGTTTAAGTAGGGAGGGAAATTCTCTTGAATAAAAAAAAGAGAGTTCCAGCGTTTGTGATTTATATTATTGGTATTTCATTATTTATTATTATATTTATATTTGCATTAATATTAGGTAGATATAATATTTCAATTTCTGTATTTTTTAAAACATTATTTACAAGTGATGGATTTGAAATTGAAAGAAGTATAATCTTAAATTTAAGATTACCAAGAACTATTATAGCTGCTTTAACTGGAGTAGCTTTAAGTGTCTCAGGTCTATTATATCAAGAAACATTTCAAAATAAATTAGTTTCACCTGATTTGTTAGGCGTTTCTTCAGGTGCTGGTGTAGGAGCTGCATTTGCAATATTAATAGGACTCTCTACTTTACTTGTTAGTATATTTGCATTTGTTGTTGGTATTCTTACAGTATTTTTGACTTTATTTATAGCTAAAATAATGAAAAATACATCATCTACTATATTAACATTATCTGGAATTATTGTTGGTGGTTTTATGAGTTCTGTATTATCTTTTATTAAATATTTAGCTGATGAAGAAACAACTCTTTCAACAATTACATTTTGGTTGATGGGATCATTTGAAAATACAACAATGAATGATGTTTATGTTTTATTACCGATTGTTTTAGTATGTTCTATTATAATTATTTTAATTAGTTATAGAATAAACGTAGTTGCCTTAGGCAAAGAAGAAGCACAAACTAAAGGAATAAATTATAAATTTTATCGAATGCTAATAATTATATTAGCCACTCTTTTAACTGCAAGTTCTGTAGCTATATGTGGAACAATTAGTTGGATTGGATTAGTCGTTCCGCACATTGTAAGATTAATGGTTGGAAGAAATACTAAAAAGACAGTTCCTTTATCAATGATTTTTGGTGCTGCATTCATGATTATAGCAGATATTATATCTAGGACTTTTACAGCTGCTGAAATTCCATTATCAGCTGTAACAGGATTATTTGGTACAATTATTTTTGTTATATTACTCTTTGTAAGGAGGAATACATTACATGAAAATGATTGAGATAAATAATTTGAATTTTCGATATAATAAAAGAGGTAAATTAGTTTTAGAAAATTTAACAACAACATTTGAACAAGGAAGTATTAATGTTTTATTAGGGCTTAATGGCTCTGGTAAAACAACATTGATAAAACTTATAGCTGGACTTTTAGAAGAATATACAGGTAGCATTTACATTGAAGGGAAAGATATAAAAGAATTAAGCATTAAGGAACGCTCTAAATTAATGTCATATGTATCACAAAAAAATAATCAAATAGACGATTTCTTAGTAAAAGAATATTTATTATTTGGAAAAATCAATATGATGAAATTTTATCAATCTCCAAGTAAAAATGATGAAAATGTAGTTGAAGAATTTGCTAGAAAATTAGGAATAACATATTTACTTAATAAAAAAATGTCAGAAATTTCTGGTGGTGAAAGACAAATTGTATCAATTTGTTGTGCATTAATTCAAAATACAAATATAATTGTATTAGATGAACCGACATCAGCATTAGATATTAAAAATCAATATAAAGTTTTAGGTGTTTTAAAAACATTAGTTAAAACCGAAAACAAAACAATTATCTTATCATCGCATAATCCTAATCATGCACTATATTTGGATAGCAAAGTTTATCTATTAAAGAATGGTTGTATTGTTGAAAGTGGTAATGCTAATGATATTATTAATGTTGGTAAACTTAAAACTATTTATGGTGATAATGTAGTTAATAGTAAAGAATTATCTTATGATGAAATAAGTTATAAATAAAAAATACAAGTGGCGGAAGGAGTGAGATCCAACCGTCATTTTTCATTTAAGGAAGTAATGCCATATGAGTTTATATAGTTCATTATATAACAAACAATTCTAATAACTAAGGAATAACAAAAAAGCTAAGAATTTAATGATTTAAGAAATTATAAGAACTAAAAGAACTAGGAGTATCAAAACTTAAAATATCTGAAATACTAAATCTTTTATATAAAACAGTTTTTAATTGGTAGGATAAAGATATAGAATTCTTTGATAAATTTTAAAAAGAACATAAATTTATTTTAGACAATTATAGCAATATATTATTGAAATTATAAAATTATGTCAACAAATAAATAATACTGTTTTACTTAATAGAATAAAAGAAGATTTTCCTGATTTTGAAATACCAAATATTATTCTTTAGATATGTAAAAAAGGTACGAGAACAAACAAGGATTATTAAACCACTAAGGAAATATAGCATTCGTGAACAAATAAAACATGATATGAACGACAAGCAGATTCTGGTAAGTATGTTATTAAGACATCCTTTTATAACAATATTAGAATCTATTTATTTTGTATGACCTTATCATATTCAAGAATTAAATATGTTTATTTTTCTGTAGATCTATTTGATGCTAAAACTATAATAGATGCTCATACAAATGCATTTAGATATTTTGGTGGAATACCACAAATAATAGTTTATGATCAAGATAAATCTATGGTAGTTTCAGAAAATCTAGGTGATACTATAATTGTTAAGAAGTTTGAAGTGTTTATGAAAGAACCATGTTTTTCAATCTGTTTATGTATAGAATACGACCCATCAATTAATGGAATAGTTGAAAAACAATAACGTTCTCTTGACAAACTATCACTTTGGTGATAGAATTTACTAAAACAAAGAAAGGAAATGCTGAAATGAAAAAATACATTACTATTTATCATGGTTCGGAAAAAAATATAGAAACTCCTGTTTTCGGCGTTGGAAAAAAGAATAACGATTTTGGTCTAGGATTTTATTGTACACAAAACATAGAACTCGCAAAAGAATGGGCAGTTTCATCTTTGCGTGACGGATTTGCGAATGAATATGAAATAAATACCGAGTACTTAAAAATACTGAATTTGAATAGTCCTGAGTACACTATACTTAACTGGATTGCGGTTTTAGTGGAACATCGTTTATTTTCTTTAAAGACTCCAGTCGCTCGTAGAGCAAGAAAATATTTGATTGAAAATTTCAGCATCAATGTAAATGCATATGATATAATCATAGGATACCGAGCAGATGATTCGTATTTCGATTATGCTGAATCATTTTTGAACAACTCCATATCCGTTGAGCAGCTTGCATGCGCAATGCGACTTGGAAAACTTGGTGAACAAATAGTAATAAAATCGCCCTACGCTTTTTCGTGTCTAAGATATAAAGGCTTTGAAATTGCAAAAAAAGAAGATTATTATAACCTTCGTAAATCAAGAGATGATAATGCTAATCAAATGTATCTTGCAATGCTTGAAAAAGAAAATGATGGGTTGTATATTCAAGATATTATTAGAGGAGGTATAAAAAACGATGATGCACACATACCAAGAAATATATCTGAGTAAAGCACAACAGGTTTTAGGCGATGCCTTTGACTATGCCATTAACATTTTTAATATATCAGGTGAAAATTTTATTAAGTTATTTTTGGCAAGTTCAATCAGTAAAAGGATTGAAAAAGGTGAACCTAATTGTCTTGTTGGTAAAAGCGGAATTGAACTAGTTTTGGAAATATTAGAAGAAACCACAAATAAGGAAATCAATGCAAGCTCTATTGAAACGACAGGACGTTCAAGAGAATATTGGATAGGATGGGCGGTATCATATTATCAGTGGTATTCGGACAGAAAATTTAGTGAGATATTTAAGGTAGTTTCTTTTGAGGATTTACATAAAATGTATTACACCTTGCACGAGGCAGATATAAGCAAGTTTGTCGATATAATAGATGAAAAAATCAAAACTTTTTTCTGCGAAACTAATTTGAAGCATTTTCGTTTAGCATATGGTTTTACACAAGCGGAACTTGCAAATAAATCTGGAGTTAGTCTTCGATCTATTCAAATGTACGAACAACGCAATAAAAACATCAACAAAGCAAGCATAGACACTATTTACCGCCTTTCAAAAACTTTAGGATGTTCAATGGAAGATTTGATTGAGAAAAAATTGTAATTTACATATTATATAATATAAATATTAATACTTTATATTAAAATAAATAAAGGACTAACATCAGTTAATTTATAATGAAGATAATCATTACTATTGATGTTAGTCCTTCTTTCTTATATAATATCCAAGACAAAAAAAAGCGATTTTATCAAGTAAAAAGTTAATAAAAAATGTCAAAGTGGTATAGAAAAATATAATAAAAAATCCCAAATTTGTTTTTGAGATTTTTCTTGGCTTATTTATCGTATTAAACTTACTAAATGTTGAATACTTAATAACTAAAGAATATCAATAAAAATTTAGTTATAATTGTTTATTAATTAATTTGAACTACACTCATATTCTAATGATTTATTAGAACTAAGTATTTTATTAATATAGATTTCAATTAATAAAATTATATAAGAACATAAACTAAATCCTATTATATAAATAATGAGGAAAATAAAGTTTCCAACATGTAATTTATCAGCAGAAATATTAAGTAAATTACCAATCTGATGTAAAACAGGTATATCACTATCAGAATAAGGTCCAATATAAAACATATTAAAAGATGATGAATTCCCAGATAAATGAAAAATAATATTCATTAAAAAAGCTGCTGTAACTACAACGGAGAATACTGCAATAGCTTTAAACATTGTAGTATGTTCAAATTTAACTTTTTTTGATACAATAACTACAACAGCTCCCATGATCATTCCAATATGATGTAACATTGATTGACTAAATCTAAATATAATTGATGACAATACAGTTGATGGATAAATCATTACAACTATACCTGCAAATAATCCGAATGTTGCCAAAAATGAACATAGGTAATCCCTAAATTTACATTCTTTTAAACATCCGACAATTAAAATAACATACATTGGTGTTGAACAAAATTGAAATGGAAATTGTTTCCAATTATATTCCCAGCCATCTTCATAATCATAAGAAAAATTTAATTGTTTTAAAATTTCAAGTATGATTAGTGTTATACCAATTGTAAGCATTATAGTTCTAAATTGCTTATCACTTAGGTTCTTACACTTAACAGCAATTAAAACAACAAGGATTACTAATAATCCTAAAAAAAATAAATGTTGCCAACCAAAAAGCGCAGGTGTAGAATTTTCTGATTGCATAAATATTATAAATTTATTAAGAAAAGCCATAAATACTCCCCCATTAATTTGACATAACATCGTAATTTTACCACTTTTGTTTTTAACTTGCAATAATTTATCAATATTGTTGAAAAATATATTTAACGAATATATTTAACGTTTGTTCTTGTTTCTTTTATAAAATATTAAAGTTATATTATATAAATAATACAAGCAATGTAATTAACAATGTTGGTATTCCAATAATAACTCCATAATGAATAAAATTTTTATAACCGAAGTTTATTTTATAATTTTTAAGCATATTTAACCACATTATACCAGCAAGTGCTCCCATAGGAGTTATAAATGCAGATAAATTAGAAGCGATTATACTTGCATATATTGCACTTGAAGAAGTATTTAAAAGTAAATTAGAAAATAATACACTCATTGGTATATTGTTAATTAAATTAGCAATAACTGTACCTGAAATTCCATAAGAATATATTACTGGTAATTTATTTAACAAATTTTCGATTTGTCTTGTTATACCTTGTTCATTTAAAGAAAGTACTATTATAAACATTGAAATTACATATGGTATTAAACTATAAGGTGCTCTTTTTAATGTTTGTTTTAATATATCAAGATTTTTATATTTAATTAATAAATATATAGTAGAAATAATTAATAAGCTAATTGCAAAACTAAAACTAATTATCCACATCTCAAGACCTATATAAGATGATATTGCAAGTAAAATAGTTGTAACTAATAAATGAATAAGTCCTAGAAAAGTTAAGAATTTATTTGGGAATTCTATATTTTCTTTAAAAGGTTCCATAGGCTTTTTTAATTCTTTTTTAAATAATAGAAATAATATACTTAATGATACAATAGACGCTACTATTGTTGGAAGTAACATCTTTTTAAAATATGTAATAAAATCAATATTCATAGAACTGGCCAAATAAATATTTGTAGGATTACCTATAATAAAAACCATACTCCAAGTATTAGCTGCTACAAATTCAAGTACTAAAAATGGTATTGGATTTATTTTAGTATTTTTAGCATAATAACATATAAATGGAGTAAAAGTTAATATTATAATATCATTAGAAGTAAATACAGTAAGTAAAGATATTAAAAAATAAAAACCGAAGAATAGTTTTGTTTGATTGCTGAAAAGTCCAGAAACTTTAACTGCAATGTATTTAAAGAAACCTACTTCATCTAAAAATATTGATAATACAGTCATAGATATGAATAGTACTAATATTTTTATAGGATTAACACTGGTATTTGCAGTAAAGTTGTTTACAATATTATCAAGCGATACTTGTTTTAGCAATATTAAAAGTATTGCAGCTATTAAAGCAATTATCCAATATGTTCCTAATTTGATTTGCTTAATTTTAATATTTGGAAAAAACAATATAGAAAGTATTATTAAAATAATTGTAATTCCTACAATAATTAAAGATAACATACTAACACCTCGCCAGATGATATTTTAAACTTATAAAATAAGATTTACAAGATAAAAATAAAATTTTAATGTTTAGATTAAATTTTAAAACATCATATTTTTATAATGTTAATCATATTATTGTGATGAAATCATTATTTTTTATTTTTGGCACAAAAGTGTTGACAGTGCAAAATGATTGTAGTAAAATATATTTGCACTTAGGGAATAAGTGTGCTAAAAGAGGTGATTGTATGTTATCGGATAGACAGAAATTAATACTTAAGGCAATTATAGAAGAATATGTTGATACAATGGAACCGGTAGGTTCTAAGGTTTTAACTGAAAAGCCTTATTTAAAATTTTCTTCTGCTACAATAAGATATGACATGCAAAATCTTGAGGAAAATGGATATCTTGAAAAAACTCATACTTCCTCAGGTAGAGTTCCATCTGAACAAGGCTATAAATACTATGTTGAGAAACTTTTAACAAGAGATGAAGACATTGTAGCTTTATATCCTATAATTGATGAACTATTTGATAATAAATATTTTACAAGAGAAGATGCCTCTAAACGAGCTGTCGAACTGTTTAGTAAAATGACAGGTTATATGACTATCATGTTAGGTTCGAGTGAAAACTATTCTAAAGTAAAGAAAATGGAAATAGTCCCACTTAGTGAAAAAGAAGCTGTTTTAATGATAGTTACTAATGCTGGTGCAGTTCAATCACAAAAAATCACTATACCACACGGATTTAAGATGGAAGATTTATTAAGGCTTATAGATATGTTTGATAATGCAATATATGATCATTCAGTTTATGAAATTAATGAAATTTTATCAAAAGAAGCTATGAAACCAAGAATTAGAAAAATGGTTGATTTTAGAGATGATGTTCTATCATTTTTAATTAAAGGTTTTTCTAGGTTCCAAACTGGTGAATTTTATCAATCTGGATTAACTAATATCTTTAATCAACCTGAATTTCATAATCATGAAAGTATGAATAATATTTTAAGATTGATTGATGATGAGTCTATGATTGATTTAATGAAAGATTGTGGTTCTGGTTTAACTGTTAAAATTGGTAGTGATAATTTAGATAAGAATATGAAAAATTGCTCAATTATTTCTATTCCTTATTATATTGATGATAATGCATTTGGTACTATAGCTTGTATAGGTCCTATGCGTATGCAATATAAAAAAGTAATTCCCTTACTTGAATATATTGCAACATCAATGAGAAAACTATATGATAGATAGGAGTTGATAGTGTGACAAATACTGAAGTTAAAGAAGAATCTAAAGTTGAAGAAATATCTAAAGAAGTTGAGTCTGAAAAAGAAGATAAAGTAATTCAAGAAGATGAAGAAAGTGTTGTAGCACCAGAGGAAAAGAAGAAAAAAGTAAAAAAATCTAAACAAGAAATCAAAATAGAAGAACTTGAAGCAGAACTTCAAAGCTTAAAAGATCAAACAAAAAAAGATAGAGAAGCTTATTTAACTGCAAAAGCTGATCTTGAAAATGTTAGACGTAGAGTTGAAGAAAATGCTATTATAGATAGAAAGTATGCAGGAATGGGATTAGTATCTGATTTAATTGTGCCAGTTGATATGCTTATTAAAGCTTCTCAAATGGAAACAGAAGAACCTCAAATGAAAAACTTCTTAATAGGTTTTCAAATGATT
The DNA here is from genome assembly GCA_964524125.1 of uncultured Clostridium sp. Lineage (GTDB taxonomy): Bacteria > Bacillota_I > Bacilli_A > Acholeplasmatales > Anaeroplasmataceae > CAG-307. Next base: position 1,348 of record CAZGBY010000039.1, on the reverse strand, counting down.
GCAGGTCAAATATCGGATATATTAAAGCGTGATGGACTTTCAGAAATTGAAGCGGCAAATTTACCATTTGATCCAAATGTTCACCAAGCTATATCAAAAGAGCATGTTGATGGAGTTGAACCAGGTCAAGTGCTCGAAGTATTACAAACTGGTTATAAATATAAAGATAGAATAATTAAACCAGCAATGGTTAAAGTTTCAGAATAAAAAAAGGAGATTATATATTATGGCAAAGGTTATTGGTATTGACTTAGGTACAACTAATAGTTGTGTATGTGTTATGGAAGGAGACCAAGCAAAGGTTATTCCAAATGCTGAAGGAGGACGTACAACTCCATCAGTAGTTGCATTTAAAAATGGAGAAATTATTGTAGGTGATCCTGCAAAACGTCAAATGGTTACAAACCCAAATACAATTTATTCTATTAAACGTCATATGGGTGAAGGTAATTATACTGTTGAAGTTGAAGGAAAGAAGTATACTCCACAAGAAATTTCAGCTATGATTTTACGTGAACTTAAAAAATCTGCAGAAGCTTATTTAGGTGAAAAAGTAGAAAAAGCTGTAGTTACAGTACCAGCATATTTTAATGATGCTCAACGTCAAGCTACAAAAGACGCTGGTCGTATTGCAGGTTTAGATGTAATTCGTATTATTAATGAACCAACTGCTTCAAGTTTAGCATATGGTATTGATAAGACTGATAAAGAACAAAAGGTATTAGTATTTGACCTTGGTGGTGGTACATTCGATGTATCTATCCTTGATTTAGCTGATGGTACTTTTGAAGTACTTTCAACTGCTGGAGATACTAAACTTGGTGGAGATGACTTCGATAATGCAATTATGAAGTGGTTAGCAGACGAATTCAAGAAGGAAAATGGTGTTGATTTACTAGCTGATAAGATGTCAACTCAAAGACTTAAGGATGCAGCTGAACAAGCTAAGAAGGACCTATCTTCTTCAACATCTACTACAATTAATTTACCATTCATTTCTATGGGTGCAGCTGGTCCTTTACACTTACAAAAGACTTTAACACGTCAAATGTTTGATACATTAACTAAGGATTTAGTTGATCGTTGTTTAATCCCGGTTAAACGTGCTCTTTCAGATGCTAAATTAACTACAAAGGATATTGATTCAATTTTACTTGTAGGTGGATCTACTCGTATTCCTGCTGTACAAGAATTAGTTCGTCGTGAACTTGGTAAGGAACCTAATAAATCTGTTAATCCAGATGAAGCAGTAGCACTTGGTGCTGCAATTCAAGCAGGTGTTTTAACTGGTTCAGTAAAAGATGTATTATTACTAGATGTTACACCACTTTCTCTTGGTATTGAAACT
>CAZGBY010000038.1:0-16732 GCA_964524125.1 uncultured Clostridium sp. | reverse complement strand
ATTTTTCAAAAAATTCTTTTTTGTTAACATTAATCTTCTTTTTTTCATCTTTATCACAATCTTTTATATATTATTCTATGTAAGAAAATGTATCAGAATTTATAAAAAGTTCTTCCTCAAAATATTCAACATCATCATAACTAAAACCTGTACATATAGCAGTAAGATCCTTCGTAACACCACACCTTAATAATTCCAATGCAACTCTTTTTAGTTCTTCCTTTTCAATATCATTAAATTTTATTTCTCTTATTTTTTTAGCGTACCTTTCAAGATTTTTCCCATCAATTGTATATACATCGTAAAACATTTAAAATTACCTTCTTCCTTTGATGATTAATATAATAATCAGTATAAGTTCTTGTTACAATTATATCGTATCATAACTCATCTTTACTTGCAAGTCGACCACATTCATCAAAGATACTATGAACAATGTTTAAGCGCTTATATAGAGCGAAATAAACATAATATTACTTAAGTTATATATTTTTGCATCTAAAATATAAAAAAGCCTTACCATCTACGGTAAAGCCTTGTTATTAATTATTAAGAAAATTACTTAACGATAGAAAACTTAATTCCTTCTTTAGTAACTTCAAGGATAGAATCTCCAGCTTCTAAGCCTAAAGCTTCAACAGCTGTATTATAAGCATCCTTCATAGTACCACAAACTGGTTGTACACCCCAAGCAAGTTGAATTGAACGGCAATCTTCTCTTTCCTTTGTAGCATAGAATACATCAGTAGCTGGACGGTATTGGCTAATCTTGAATGCTAATTCTTGATCACCTTCAGCAATAACAGCCGCAACTTCAAAGTTTAAAGCTACTTGAGCAACTGCAAGACCGATAGCGTCAATTTCATTCTTGTCATTTGGATAAGAAAGAACATTATCAATCATTAATTCATGGTCAATATCATCTTCAGCTCTTTCATCAATCTTAGCCATATAAGTTACAGCTTCAAGAGGATAATCTCCTTGAGCTGATTCTCCTGAAAGCATTGTAGCTGATGTACCATCAAGTACTGCATTATGAACGTCAGAAACTTCAGCACGAGTTGGACGTGGATTTTGTTGCATTGAGTCTAACATTTGAGTAGCACATACAACAATCTTACCTGAAGCTTGAGCAAGATAAATCATTTCCTTTTGAATAGCTGGTAAATCCCAAGCATCAACGTCAACACCTAAGTCTCCACGAGCAACCATTACACCATCAGAAAGTGCAATGATTTCTTCCATATTAGAAACACCTTCTTGATTTTCAATCTTAGAAATGATCTTAATATGGCTATTTTTCTTAGCTGCTAAGATTTCACGGATATCTTTAATATCTTGAGCACGACGAACGAATGAAGCTGCGATAAAATCTAAATCTTGATCACATGCAAATTCAATATCATCTTTATCTTTTGGTGCAATATAGTTCATATTTAAGATTACACCAGGAACGTTACAATTTCTCTTATTCTTTAATTTACGAGAGTTTTCAATACGACAAACTAATTCCTTACAAGATTCATCTTTTTCAATAACTGTTAAAGTTAAGTTACCATCTTCAATTAAGATTCTTCCACCTACAGAAATATCATCATATAAACCAGAATAAGAAATAGCTACTTTTTCAGCATTTCCTAAATAAGAATAATCCATAGTAATACGGATTGTATTTCCTTCATTTAACATTACTGGTTCATCATTTTGTAAATATCCAGTACGAATTTCAGGACCCTTAGTGTCTAACATCATTGCGATGTTCCAACCCTTTTCAGCATTTAAAGCTTTAACGTTTTTAATACGGAATCCTTGTTCAACATGGTCACCATGAGAAAAATTCATACGCATTACGTTCATACCAGCATTAATTAAGGCTTCTAATTGATCTTTTTGTTCAGAAGCTGGTCCAATTGTACATACCATTTTTGTCTTTTTCATAGTAAATCTCCTTTAATATTTTAATTTATTTATTAATTTTTAGGCACTCCTAAAAAATAATTCCATAGACATATTTAAGTCCATACCCTTTAATATTATATCATAGATTTAAAGTTAGACAATATTTTTTTACTTATTTTGATTAAGAAAACGCTATCTTTTTGAAAAAACAGTGTATGTAAAGAAAACTTTTCTTGAATTATTATATTTACTTTAATATAATATAATTATCTTATTTTATTAAGGAGAATTTAATTTATGAAAAATTTAAAAGGAGCTTGTCTACTAGGACAGTCAGGTGGACCTACTTCCGTTATTAACGCAAGCGCTGCTGGTGTATTTATTGAGGCTTTAAACCAAGAATGCATTACAAAAGTTTTAGCAGCTAAACATGGTATAGTTGGAATTTTAAATGATGAACTATATGATATTACACAAGAAGATGTTAAAGAACTTGAGCTTTTAAAAGTTACACCATCATCTTCAATTGGTTCTGTAAGGTACAAATTAAAAGATGAAAATATAGATGATACTGACTACAAAAGACTTTTAGAAGTATTTAAAAAACATAATATTAGATATTTCTTTTACAATGGTGGAAATGATTCAATGGATACTTGTAATAAAATATCTAAATTTATGGCTAAAAGTGGTTATGAATGTAACTGTATAGGTATTCCAAAAACTATCGATAATGATTTAGTTGAAACAGACCATACACCAGGATATGGTTCTGCGGCTAAATATATCGCCACAACTTTTATGGAAATCTATGAAGATGCTAAAGTTTATGATACGCCAATGATTTGTGTATGCGAAATTATGGGAAGAAATGCTGGATGGCTTACAGCAGCATCAGCACTTGCTTCACTTAAAGGTAGAGGTCCTAATTTAATTTACTTACCAGAAGTTATATTTGACATTAATAAATTCATTTTTGATGTTGAAAAATGTTATAAACTAGATAATCACGTACTAATTGCTGTATCTGAAGGAATTAAAACTAAAGATGGTAAATATATTCCTGAAGCCTATGGTGAAATGGCGCATGATTCATTTGGCCATGCTCAGCTTGGAGGAACTGCTACTATTTTAGCTAATAAATTAAAAGAACATTTTGGTTGTAAAGTCAGAGCTATTGAATTCAATCTTATGCAAAGATGTGCTCAACATCTAGCTTCTAAAACAGATATCGAAGAAGCTTTTAATGCAGGCAAACTTGCAGTTAAACACGCAATTTCTGGCATAACAGACAAAATGGTTGGGTTTGAAAGAACTTATAAAGATGGCAAATACGAATGTGGATATACACTTGTAGATTTAAGCCTAGTTGCAAATGCAGAAAAGAAAATACCTTTAGATTGGTTAAATGATAATCAAAATCATATGAATGAAAAATTTATAAATTATGCACTTCCATTAATTCAAGGATCTATGCCTGCACCACTTGAAGATGGACTTCCAAGATTTGCAAACCTTAAAAAAATAATTGCTAAATAAAAAAATCGGAGAAATCCGATTTTTTTATTTATTAGAATAACTTTTGATTTTTAAAACATAATAACATAGTAAAAAACATATATAAAAAGGAAATTTCTTTATTCTGTATTAATCAATTCTATTATAAGTACAATTAATTATGAATTATGAATTTTCATATACACTAATAATTAGTCTTGTATTTTATATATCATTTTTATTAATTAATAACATAAGACATTTTTTTAACAGTTCTATTACAAATTATGCTTCATTATTAAACTCGATAACTATTCTCGATACTTTAACAAAAAGAAAGAAACTATAAATTTATTTTAATCGTTTTATTTCTTTATATGTAAGTCCAGTACATTTAGCAATCAAATCCAAATTACATCCTTCACTTAACATATTCTTTGCGACGGCAATTTTACCTTCTGCAAGTCCTCTGACTATTCCTTTAGATATTCCTTCGACTCTTCCTTCAGCTCTTCCTTCAGCCCTTGCCTTTGTTCTTATTTCTTTATATCTCGTCCTTGCATAAGATTTTTCCTCGTCTTCATGAGAATATTGTAAAAACATATTATATTTAGCTAAAAAATCAGTATTTAATAACATAAGCTTATCCCTCCATTTTTTACCAATATCGGTTTGCATATTATCAATTTCTTTAGTAGATTTTGCTATAAATAATTTAGCGATATCTTCTAATTCTTTTATATCACATCTAGACATTTTATGCAAGTCTATGACTGAAATTTTATCATTGGTAAGTTTATAACCTTTATCAGATTTCATAGTATATCTAGTTATATATGAATTATCTTTGATAAAATTTGAAGCTACACTTGTTGGCATAAACCAAATACCTTCATATACATCACTTCTATAATTATCTCCAGGCTTCATATTTAATGATTTAATTACTATTAAATACTTAAACATTCGATCTTTTAATTCTTTATCATATTTGTTTTGCATTTCAAGATTTAAAAATATTTTATGTTTCCTACCATTCATTTTAAATACTACTAATAAATCAGCTCTTATAGTTTTACCTCCAATAGAAGTTTCTTCTATTGTATTATACCTTATATCTTCAGGATTAATCTTTTTATTATAATATGAAGATAAAAAATCAGCTAGAAAATTAGGGTCACCCATTACTAATTTAAAATTAGTATCTCCTGACAAGTTATAAAAACTTTTTTTAATTATTTTCCTTTGTTGTGGAGTAATTTCTTCTATTTTATCTGAAGTAACTACACTATTATAATCTATTTTTTTAACTAATACCTGCTGGATGTTTTTTGGCATAACATGATACTTTCTTTTTTTGTTTGCAAAATTATTGTTATTAGCTTTTTCTTTCATTCTTGGATTCATTAAAATCTCTCCTTTACTTTTGTAAGTGGTAAAAAAATACCCTTCACTTATAATAAAGGCGAAAATTTTGATTTTTTTGAATTTATTTTTCACTTTTTGAGATTTTTTGCAATTTCTTTTTTGGTTTGTAAAGTGTGTTTTACTTTTTTTAAAAACATACCTATAAATGAATAAAATCGGATTTCTCCGATTTTTTTATTGATTAATATAACTCTTGATAGTTTAAATTACTTTTCATTTTAAGTACCATTACTGTTGAAATAATAATAGCCGTAGTCCCCGTTAATACATTAGATACAAACATTGCAATTCCACAAGCTACATAATTCATTTTAACTCCATACATTAATATTAAAAGAGTTGGAATTCTAAGTCCAAATAATTGGACCATAGAAAGTGTTGCGGTTATTTTAGTTTTTCCCATTCCATATAAATAAGCGAGACCTGCAGCTTGAAGCCCAGTAAAGAAAAGGTCAAAACACTCCCATGTAAATATCTTAACAATCATTTCTTTATATTCTATATCATCTTTGGCAAAAAATCCGGCAATTATATTTCTAAGTGAAAAAGATATAATCATTCCAGCAAACGCTACAATACATAATAATATTGTATTTATAACATAGAACTTTTCAATTCTTCTTCCATTTTTATTACCATGATTTTGACTAACAATTGTAGAACCAGCATCTTCAAAAGAATTTACTATTGATGTAACACAACCAGCCATAGTATTAGATATACCTAGAGCTCCTACACAAGCTTTACCATAATAAGACGTAGCAGTTGAATTTATAAAGACCTTACCAAAACAAAATAAAAATCTTCCTAAAAATACTGGTAAAGACAATTTTAGCATTTTTATACTTAATTCTTTATTTAAATTCAATCCTTTAAAAGTAATTCTTAAAATATTTTTAGGATGAATAATAAGTACTAGGCCAAAGATAAGCATAAATAATTGAGCGATTAAAGTTGCTACTGCTAAATATGTCATAGTTACATTTTCAAATGGACCATATGCAAATAAAATAGTTAAACCTATTTTAATTGCTATAACCCCTAAGTTTAGAAACATTAACATCTTAGTATTACCTTTAGATTTTTCAATTGCAATTATTGAATTATTTAAAGTTGTAACCATCAAGATGATGATTTGAATATTGTAATATCCAAGTGCATTATCTATTGTTGTTTGGTCAGTTTTCAGTAATTTTAAAAAAGGCACTCCAAAAGGTATAAATATAAAAGTAATTCCTGTAATTATTAATGCTAAACTAAATAAAGTATTTGCACAACGTTTAGCACTATCATAATCCTTTGCACCAAATCTATTTGATATTAAAATTCCACCACCTGTTGCTAAAGCACCACCGATAGTCGAAATCATATTTTTAATTTGGTCAAGAACTACTATATCTGCAGCCTCACCAATACCTGCATTTTCAACTACCATCATATCAAATATACCATATAAATAATTACATAAATTATAAAATACAATAGGTAGTGCAATAATAAGTATAGCTTTAAGTATATTACCATTTAATATGAGTTCTCTTTTTTTTAGTTCTTTAGTATCATCCATATAAATCACCTTTATTAAATAATACTCCCTTTAATTAAAATAAAATGGAAAAATTAACACAAATTTAAATTTTAACAATCATAGAGTGTTTAATATCTTTAAGTGTTTTACATCCAGTCATTTGCATAACATCTTTTAACTCTTCATTTATTTTATTTGCATAAAATTCAATACCTTCTTTATCCCCACCAAATGCTGAAACTACAAAAGGACGAGCAATAAGTACAGCATCAGCACCTAAAGCAATTGCTTTAAATACATCTGCTCCACTTCTAATTCCACCATCTACAAACACCTTACATTTTCCTTTACAAACGCTAGCAATTTCTTCTAAGATACAAGCTGTTGGCGCACTATCATCTAAGACTCTACCACCATGGTTAGATACTACAATCGCATATGCTCCAGCTTCAATTGCTTTAATTGCTGCTTCTTTTGTCATTATACCTTTAATAATAAAAGGTTTACCTGCATAAGAAATTATTTCTTTTAGTTCTTCTTTAGTTTTACTTCCAGCAGGAGGATTGTTATTTTTTAAAAAAGGAAGACCTGAGGCATCTATATCACACGCAATTGCTAAAGAATTTGCATCATTAGCTAGGTCAATTTTCTTCTTCATAGTTAAAATATCCCAAGGTTTTATTGTAGGTATACCAAACCCATTAACCTTTTTTATGGCCTCGCACGCTTTTATTACAACCTGTTCATTTTTACCATCACCAGTAAATGCTAGCATATTTAAACTAGATAAAGTTTTAAGCATTACTTCATTATAAGACATATCATCATAATAATTACTATAGTGAGTATCAATTGCACCTACAGGTCCTGCAAATACAGGCGATGCTAATTTCTTACCAAATAGTTCTATTGATATATCAGTATCTTTACAATCATTAATACAATCAATATTTATTCTATAGTTTGACCAAGCTTCATAATTTTTTATAGCCCCATCACCTCTGCCTTTAGCACCAGGTCCTGGAATTGTATTTTTACATCCATAGCCGTTACAAATATTACAAGCCTTACAATAAGGATCTATTTTTGTTTTAGCATTTATAATTATATCACTATAATTCATATAAACCTCACATTATTCTTTCATATATATCTTCAAGTTGATATTCATAATTATTATAATTACTATTATAAGATAACTTACCTTTAGTTAAATAAAGACCATCTAAGGAAATCCTATTCTTAACATTATTATACGTATAAGGAAATATTACAAGTTTAATTGTTCTTTTTCCATCACACACACTTCCCATTAACATTAAATCTCCTTTTTTAGTTTTAATTTCTTTAATATCCGAAAACTCTACTATAACTTTAGCTGATTCTAAAATCATTTTTTTTGAAAAGAAAGCACTGTTATATTTTAATGCTAATTTATCAATATCTTTAAAGGGATCATATAATATATTAAAACCTAAGTATTTATGTTCTTGAAGTCTTAAATGTTCTAAAGAAAATTCACTGTCATCTTTTTTAACATCTTTAAGTTGTTTATTAAATATAGCCTCAAGTGGATCAGAATTTTGTAACAAACTTTTTTTAGTGTTTCTAAACGAATCAAACGCCCCTGAATATATTAAAGCTTCTAGTACATTCTTACCAATAGATGGTAATCTATTTTTGAAATCATCAAATGATAAATAAGGTCCTTTCTTCCTTTCTTCTAGTATTTGTCTAGCTACATTATTTCCAATTTGATATATACCAGTTAAAGGATATCTTAAAGTTTTTTTGTCACATTCAAATTCCAAACTAGATAAATTAATATCTGGTCCTAATACAGTAATACCTTTTCTTTTTATATATTTTAAATTATTTTCAATAGATGATGTATTACCAATCAAATTATTTAAATATTTAGACATAAATAAAGAAAAGTAATTAGCTTTAAAATATGCCATTTGATAAGATATCATTGAATATGCAACACTATGAGACTTATTAAATCCATAATTAGCAAATTTTACTATATAATCATAAATTTGATTAGCTATATCTTTTGTATAATTATTAGATAGACATTTACTTACAAATAACTGTCTATTCTTATCAAGTAATTCCTTATCCTTTTTTGATACAGCTCTTCTTAGTATATCAGCTTCTGCTAAAGACATCTTCGCAAATTTATAAGCTATTAACATAATTTGTTCCTGATATACAATAATCCCATAAGTTTCTTTTAAAATAGGTTCTAAATCGTTATGTAAATAAGTATACTTTTTGCCATATTTTCTTGCAATATATTCATCTATATTATCCATAGGTCCAGGTCTATATAAAGCAAGTACTGCCACAATATCATTAAAACAAGTAGGTTTTAATTTAGTTAATACTTTCTTTATACCATCACTTTCAAGTTGGAATATTCCGTCTGTATCACCTGATTGTAATAACTTATAGGTGTTAAAATCATTTAAAGGAATATTATTTATAGTTATATTATTCATATTAGGTATTGATGATGCTATATTATTTATAATAGTTAAATTTCTAATACCTAAAAAGTCCATTTTAAGTAATCCAAGTTCAGATAAATCAGAAGAATCTAATTGAGATTGATATAAGCTAGTAGACCCAACTGTTAAAGGAATATTTAACGTTAAATCATCGCTTGATATAATTACTCCAGCCGCATGAGTAGTAATATGACGAGGAAGACCTTCTATTTTTTTAGCAACAGTTAATAACTTATAAATACTTTCATTGTGTTTATATTCATTTTTCAAAGTTTCATAATCTTTAGTATTAGATGCCAATTTAGAAATAATATCTAGATCCTGAGATTTAATCTTATAAGCTTTACCTATATCTCTAATAGAGGATTTTACTTGAAAAGTACCAAAGGCAGATATAGTACATACTCTATTTTTGCCATATTTATCTTTAACATAATTAATTACATCTTCTCTTTTATCATCAGGGAAATCCATATCAATATCTGGCATTGTAACTCTTTGGTGATTTAAAAATCTTTCAAATAATAAATCATACGTTAAAGGATCAACACTTGTAATACCTAGACAATAAGAAACTAAAGACCCAGCCGCACTACCACGTCCAGGACCAACCATTATGCCTTCTTTTTTAGCATATTTTACATAATCCCAAACTATTAAAAAATAATCATCATATCCCATAGAATGAATAATAGATAATTCATAATCTAATCTTTGTTTATATTTAATATAATCCTTATTATTACTACCCAAACGTCTATCTAAACCCTTATAGCATAAGTTCTTTAAATATGTATCTGATGTAAATCCATTTGAAACCTCAAAAGAAGGTAATGATTTATTTACTTTATTAATTGTTATATCTATATTTGATATAATATTATCTAAATTAGTAAAAACATCCTCATGCATAAAGAATTCTTCTTCTAATTCACTCGTATTCTTATAATGCAAATCTAAATCAGTAATAGGAATATTATTATTAATTAAGCATAAAGCTTCATATGCATCAAAATCTTCTTTATCATATAAGGTTTGGCTTATAGGATAAGTTTTAATATTTAAATCTTTAGCATAATTATATAAATAATTAGAATTTTCAAGTATTACCTTTCCTGCAAAGGAAAGTCCTATACCAAAATGATTAAGCTTAGTATATGAAAAAATAAAATTATTAATTTGTTTATAATTTCTATATATTTCACTATTTATTGTACTTACAAATAAAATATTTTTATATTCATATAATTCATTTAAAGTAAATATATGACTAGATATTTTATCAATACTAGATAATTTAAGTAATTCATTATAACCTTCATTATTTAATGCATATGCTAATATATTATCAATATTATTATCTAAAGCATATAATTTAAGTTCAAGTCCTATAATAGGTTTAATATTATATTCCTTACATAATTTATAAAATTTATAATTACCATGTAAATTAGGATCAGTAATAGATAAAGCACTATATCCATAAGATTGAGCTTTTTTTACATATTCTTCTAATTTTAAAGAACAGTTAAGCATATTATATTCGGTTTGACCATATAAAAAAGCTATCATAAAGATACACATCCTTTTAAGATATTATATCATTTGATAGCCTTAAATTAAAGTTATTCACCTATTTTTGTTTTCTTTTTTTTCTTTATAACATATACAATAATTCCTACAGAAATTAAAAGTACTCCTATTAATATCATTTTATTATCATATATATAATCATATACATCATAAACAATATTTTCATTATCAGTATATTGACTTTTAATTGTTACATAAAATTTAGCAATTGAAGTTTGTCCGGCTTTATTTGTTGCTTCTACATATATTTCATAAGTACCTGGTGTTGAGGTATCTAAATTACTATCATAAAGTAAATAATTATTAGATATACTATCATCATATAAATCAGTAACTTTAATATAATTTTCTAAATTAAAAGTTTGATATTGTTCAAATTCTAAATCCTCAACAGTTATTGATGGTGCAGTTTTATAAGAAACGTTTAAATTTAAATTTCTTATAGAATAATTATTAGTTTTATCAATTAATTTATATGAAATAGTATGTGCTCCATATATAAATGAAAAATCAGAAGAATCAATTATTACATCATCAATTGTTAAATCATCAACATTATCATAGCATTTATAAATATATGAAACAAAATCAGGTATACCATCTTCTAAGTAGATTATATCACTATAACAAGTAAGTTCTAAGGTAGGCGCTGTTGTATCGACAACTGTTATTACTTTTGATACTGTTGTTTTATTTCCACTACTATCAACAACTGATACTGTAACAGTTTGATCTCCTAATTTAAAAATATTTAATCCTTCTAATGTTACAGAAGAAGTTAAATCACCTTCGTAAGTATCAGTTGCTTTTACATAGTTTCTTATATCAAAATCAATATCACCATATTCTACTGTAATAAAATTTGTAAGTAAAATTGAAGGTGCTGTCGTATCACATACATATACATTATATTTTTCTTTAACATAATTATAAGAATTATCACATACAATTATTTCAAGTTCATAAGTACCTGGTACTGAAAAATTAATTTTAGAATCTATTATTTCAATAGATGAGATTTCATCATTATCTGTAAATCTAAAATATTCTTCAAAATTTACAGCCTGTCCAACTTCAAATTCTAATTCTTTTAGTTTTAAAATTTTTGGAGGTTCTGTATCCACAATATGTAATGTTATATCTCTTCTATCGTAAGATGAATATCCATCAACTGTAGCGATTAGCTTTACTATCTTTGTTTCTACAGTACTTGTAGTTATAGATAAATTCCCATAATAAAACGAATCCAGTTCAACTTTAACTTCTTTATCTATGATTTCACCCTTATAATAAAATTTTACTTCAAAGGTATCTAATACATCATCAAAATTAGAATTTAAATTAATTGAAACTTCAGTTTTATTCCAAATAAATCCATTACCTGCGTAGGCTTGTGTTTTATTTTTAAGCACAAATAAAGTAATAATTAAAGAAAAAACAAATACAATAATTTTTTTTAACATAATATACTACTATCCTTTCTTATTTTAGATTTACTTTTAAAAATTTCAACAATTCGTCTATACCTTTTCCTTTCAATTAATAAATCAACTAACTTATTTTCTACAAAAGAAATTACAAGGTCATCTTGATAAGCTAACGCTTCAGGATAAAATCTATCAATCATATCTTTATAAAATTCTTCACTTGAATCTTGATAGCTTAAAATATCTAAGATAACTCTTTGACATGGAGTTATTAAACATTGTACTTTATCATATAAAGCATAAAATTCATCTTTATCAACATTTACTAAATATAATAATTTTGCAAAATTAGAATAACCACTTCTGTATACCAACTCCTGTTCATTATAAAGTTCTTTATACAGTAATAAATCATGGTCTTTTTCATTAGATTCATCTAATTTTAAAATATAATAATAACCATTTTTTGCATAAAATAATTTAACGACTTCATTAACTTTTTCTAGTTTGTTATAAGCTTGATTTTTTATATATAAATCTTTTAACTTATCTATATGCTCTAAAAATAAATTAGAATTAGTAGTAAATAATATCTTAGATTTAAGTTCTAAAACTAAACAATCTACATATTTAAAAGGTACCCACATAGATTGTAAACCTAATAATAACTCATATGATACATTAATTTCATTTAGTTTATATCTAAATAAAGCTTCTGCATATGCAAATATTATTAAATCATTTAATTGCATAGATTTAATTAATTTATTTAAATCTTTATAAATACTTCTAGCTCTTGATAAATTATTTATAGATACAAAATAAAAGAATCTAATTAATATAGCACGATAATTACGTAGTCCTTCTATACTTTTAAAACATTTTTCAAGTAATGAAGTATCATTAAAAAATTCAGCTTTTAATAAATCTTCATAAATCGATAAACTATTATTAATTGATTTTAAATTAGATTGTGTAACTTTGAATTGTTTACACAATTCTTCAAGCAATTCAGGATTAGCTTTAATAGTGTTAGTTTCTATTTTTGATAAATAACTTATTGAACAAGTTTCGCTAGCCGTATCTTCTAATGTTCTTGATTTTCCTTGCCTCCTTAATCTGATTTCTGTTCCTACTAATGCTTGTACATCATCAGTAAATATATATTTCTTTTCTATTTGGTCTAATATTTTAGACATAAAAATCACCTCTAATGTATTTTATAAGTAGATGTATAAAAAAGAAATAAAATATTAATTTGAGAAAAAAAGGGGTAAACGCGTATATTTTTAAATATTTTCATACATAATTAAAGCAGAAAATGAAAAAATTTGTTCATTTGAATATTTAAAATGAGAAATAGAGTATTTAATATCAATAATTTTTTTATCTTTAATAAAGTTATTAATAGCTTGTTCTAAATCAAGTTCATGTTCAAAATCAAATATTTTTACCTGCATGTAAATTTCACCAATATTATTATAGAATTATAAAATTAAAAATATTGGATTTTCATGTAAAAAAGACCTCTTAAATTAATAAAGAAGTCTTTCAAATCATATTTAAATATCATCTTAAAATAAAATCATACATATATGTATTAATAATGCCAAATATAGATGTTACATATTCTTATTTTATAGTATTATTATATCCAGCTAATATTAGAATATATAAAAATAAAACAATATTTTTTACATACTAATCGCCTTGATAATAATTTATGTCATCACACTTTTATATAATTTTACTTAGGTATAAATTATAACTAAAAATTTGTATTTTACATTTTATCTTTTATCATAGAAAGTGATAACTTATGTTTAATAAGATCAACATCACAAACATAAACCTTAACCTTATCCCCAACACTTAATACTTCTGATGGATGTTTAATATATTTATCACTTATTTTAGACAAATGAACAAGTCCATCATATTTAACTCCACAATCAATGAACGCACCAAAATCAACAACATTTCTAACAGTACCCATAAGTTCATCACCAACTTTTAGATCTTCAAAATGTTTAATATCATCTCTTAATTCTACACTATCATATGCATCTCTTATATCTCTTAGTGGTTCTTTAAAAGAATCGATTATATCATTAAATGTATATTGGTCTAATCCAGATTCCCTTTGAAGTTCTACTAAATTTGCAGATTCAATCTTATCTTTTAATTCTTTAGAACCTATACTTGAAGAAGATTCATCTAATAGTTTTAAAATCATTTTAGCACTCTTATAGCTTTCTGGGTGAATAGATGTTTTATCAAGAGGTTCATTTCCATCAGTAATTCTTAAAAATCCTACTGCTTGTTCAAAAGTTTTAGCACCAAGTTTAGGCACATTCTTAAGTTCTTCTCTTGACTTAAATTCTCCCATATCATTTCTATAATTAACAATATTTTGAGCTATTGTCTTATTTAAACCTGATACATACATCAAAAGAGATTTAGATGCAGTATTAACATCTACACCAACCTTATTAACCGCTTCTTCTACAACAAAATCTAGTTTCTTAGAAAGTTGTTGCTGATTAACATCGTGTTGATATTGACCAACACCAATTGATTTAGGGTCAATCTTTACAAGTTCAGCAAGTGGATCTTGTAAACGTCTTGCAATTGATACAGCACTTCTTTGTTCTACTTGATAATCTGGGAATTCCTCTCTTGCAATATCAGATGCACTATATACAGAAGCTCCAGCTTCTGATACGATAGCATATTGACAATTTAGTTTATATTCTTTAATTACAGATGATATAAAATCTTCTGTCTCTCTTGATGCAGTACCATTTCCAATATCAATAATATCTACATTATATTTATTTACCAGTTCAACTATTTTCTTTTTACTATTTTCTACTACAGTCTCAGAAACAGTTTGTCCTTTTGATTTTTCATTTGGATAAATAACACCTATTTCTAAAACCTTACCTGTTTTATCTACAACAGCAAGCTTACATCCCGTTCTAAAGGCAGGATCAACACCAAGTACTGTTTTATCTTTAATTGGAGCTTGTAATAATAAATTCTTTACATTCATCGCAAATACATCAATAGCTTTTAAAGATGCGTCTTCAAATAACTCATTTCTAACTTCACGTTCTATTGATGGATATAATAATCTTTTATATGCATCTAAAACAGCATTCTTCAGATCATCGTAAAAAATAGTATCAGTTCTTCTAATTATTCCCTTTTCAATATAAGCAACATTTTTAGCATCGTCCATTTTGATACTTACTGATATTATTTTCTTATCTTCTGCTCTATTAATAGCTAAAATACGATGAGGTTTAATATGATTTATACTTTCTTCATATTCATAATAATTTTTAAATACTTCATTTTCATCAACTGCATCTTTTTTCTTTTTAGTTAAAATATGACCAAATCTTTTCATAGTATCTCTTAATGCTTGACGATATTTAGCATCATCTGATATTCTTTCTGCGATAATATAACAAGCACCTAAGATAGCCTCTTCTACAGTTTTAACCTCATCAGTTAAATATTTACTTGCAACTTCTTCACGTGTTGATTTAGTATAACATTTAAGCAATTCATCAGCTAGTGGTGAAAGACCTTGTTTAATAGCTTGTGAAGCTTTTGTCTTTTTCTTTTCTTTAAATGGCAAATAAAGATCATCTACCTCAACTAATTTGCTAGCATTTAATATTTGTTCTTTAAGTTCTTCTGTAAGTAACCCTTTTTCATCAATTAATCTAATTGTATCTTCTTTTTTCTTAAGTAAGTTTACTTGATATTCAAATTCTTCATTGATTTGACGAATTTGTTCTTCATCTAACGCACCTGTTTGTTCTTTTCTATATCTTGAAATAAAAGGTACAGTTGCACCCTCATCTAACATTGTTAGTACTGAGGTAATTTGTTCTTCTTTAATATTTAATTTTTCAGCTAAACTTTTAATAATTTCATTATTTAATTCCATATATATCTTCTCCTTTTAAAAATAAAAGGCACCAAAGTGCCTCATTGTTAATTAATATTCTTTTTAATCTTTAATACCTAAACTTGTATTAAGACCAGTAATTAAATCCTTAATTGCTTTTAAATCAGATTCTAAATCATTATATGATCCACTACTTAAGATTGTATATTCAACTTTTTTAAGATTAATATCATATTCTTCAAATGAAGAAATATAATTTCCTTCATCATCAAGTACGAAAACAGCTGGTACTGAAGATGATGAATCATCTTCGTCAGATGATGAATTTCCTGTATACTTTGAAGATAAGAAACTAGAATTAGTTAATAAAGATGTATTAATAAAATACATTTCAACATAACCAGATATTTTATCTTTTTTATCATCTTCAAAATAATTATTATTATTTAAAACTACTTCCCATAAGTTATTTAAAGCTTTATTAGCTTTTTCATATGTACTACGATTTGGGTCATCATCATCTAAATCATCAATTTCAGTTTGATTCATATAAGATTCATCGTATGCAAATATAATTGTATATTTACCTCTTTGATCAATATTATCTGCAGAAAATAACTTTTCAATTTCATTATAATTTAATTTATAGTCAGTATATTGGCTAAATTTATTTTCATAATCATCACTATAAACTGCATTATATATTAAAATCCCACCAATTATAAGTCCAATTAAACAAACACCAATTATACTAGAAAGAATTGAATAGAACTTCCAAGTACGCTCTTGTTTAACACTATCTTTAATATTATGTCTTGCCAAAACAATTCAGCTCCTTTTTAAAATACTAATCTAATTATAAAGGAATTGATGTAAATATTCAAGAATAAATTAATGCAAAATCAAACTTTTATTCAAT
>CAZGBY010000037.1:0-16925 GCA_964524125.1 uncultured Clostridium sp. | reverse complement strand
TTAAAACGCTCAAATAGTATACCATTTTTTAATATACCTTGTCAACAACTTTTTTTAGAAAAATTTGTTGGCTTTTTGATTGTTAAGTTTTGTGTTAACAACGAAATTAATTATACTAAAAAGAAAAGTCCTTGTCAATAACGAATATTATTTTTTTAAAAAAATGTAGAAAAAGATGTGAAAATATCCACATCTTACTTTTCTGGGTCTTTATATCCAAACATAAATATTTTATCCAAATCTATCTCATTAAGATTTACGAATTCATCAGTTACAAGTTCATTCATTTTAGCTTCAAAGCTTTTCTTCTTATTATAATAATGAATTAATGTAATACAACCAGAAATAGGCATCATGATAATTAAAACACTATTAATAGAGGATAACATTTGCGAGAATACTGCTTCAACCGGTAAATCTTCTAAATCAAACTTTGGCCTTTGGCCACCATTAGGAGGTGGCCCCATACCTTCTGGAAAATCTACATTTGAAAACTTCATTTTCATTCCACCTATTTTTATTAGGCTTCTTTGACCAGTTTGTAAACTACAAAAATTATTAATATTCATAACAATATTAGTTAATGTATTTCCTCTTGGAGCCTTTTTCTTTGAATTAAAAGAAAGTGCGAAACTAAATATTGAAACTATTAATACAATTACTGCAATTACGCTATCAAGCTTTAAAAACTTAATATGATTAGATTTAATATATGAATGATTTAAATACTTTTCAGTTCTAGTGGAAAATACAAACATTAATATCGTAAAGATAACACAAAATATTAATAATGGTGAAAATATAAAATAACTAACAGGTATTGAGACTATAGAAATCACTTTTAAAATTACAAAGACTTTAGGATTCATCGCACCAATTAATTTCTTTCTAGATATACCTTTGCTATCTTGGCTTTCCATCTTTTTAATCTTAGCTTGACTTCTTTTTTTTCTAAGCTCAGCCTTTTTTCTTTTAGACATTTTATTAGACATAAAATCACCTATTCTAACCTTAAAGCTTCTATAGGATCTAAATCAGATGCCTTCTTAGCTGGTGCAATACCTGCAAGTAAACTCACAATTACACTTATTAATAAACCAATAATATAATATATAGGATTGAAACTTATAAATAAATAACCAGATGCAATATAACTAACTAAATTAGTAATACCAGCAATTATATATGCAAACCCTAAACCAAAAACTCCACCTAAAGTTCCTAGAATAGTTGCTTCTGTCATAAACATCTTAAGTATATCTTTTTTTCGAGCACCTATAGATCTTAAAATACCAATTTCATCTGTTCTTTCTATTACAGAAATGTAAAGTACAATTATAATCATTATAGCTGATACAACAGTTGAAATACCTGCTACAGCCATTAATACTGTAGTCCCTAAATCAATGTAATCTAGTACAACTGAAGAGTCATTATCAGAAGTAGTTACGGAATATTCTAAACTTTCAAGTTCTTCTTCAAGCGCTTCTAAATAAGTTACATCTTTAGCTTTAATATATAAATAATTTGTTGATAAACTAGTAGAAAATTCACTCATACCTTGTTTAGATATAAAAAGTGATGATGTATCTGAATTATCATATATACCAACTATGTTAAAGTCTTGAGTCTTTCCTTTATAAGTTATGGAAATACTTTGACCAAGTACACCAACAACACCTGAAGAAGAAATATTAAGTGCAAAATCTAAATCAATAATAGCTTCATTAGATTCTTTTATATCAGCGCCATAAATAATTTCAGGTTCATAATCGGTTATTTCTTCATATAAATAACTTAAAGTGTTTGAAGAATCCCCATATTTATAAGTTAAATTCTTTCCATAATGAGATTCAATAACTTTAGAAACACCTTTAATAGAATTAATATTTGTTATATCTGCATCAGTAAATGTAGCATTACTTTTTTTAGTCGTGATTAATGTAGTAGACATAATATCTGCTTCATAATAATCTTTTACATAATTAGTTATACCTTTACTAAGAGCTAAAATTAAAATAAGTGCCGCAATACCTATTGCTATACCCATTGAAACCAAAAGATTCCTTCCCTTTTTACATTTAACATTTTTAACTGCTATATTAGCAAGTTCTTTAGTTGAAATATATTTAGGCTCTTCTTCAATATATTTTTCATATTTATTTTTAGCAGGTGCTGTTATTACATTATCCTCTGTAATTACACCATCATCCATTTTCACAATTCTTGAACACTCAGAAGCTACAGTCATACTATGCGTTACAACAATTACTAATTTCCCCATTTGAGAAATCTTCTTTAATATACCCATAACTTGACGTGAAGCCTCTTTATCAAGTGCGCCTGTAGGTTCATCTGCTAAAATAATCGGTGGATTATTAGCAAGTGCTCGCGCAATCGCAACTCTTTGTTTTTGCCCACCTGATAACTGATTAGGATATTTATTAGCGTGAGCTTTAAGTCCAACTAAATCTAGTAGATCTAAAGCTCTTTCATGCCTTATTTGGGCTTCAGTACCATTCATATGCATCGCAATTTCTACATTTTCTTGCAATGTCATAGTAGGAATCAAATTATAATTTTGGAATATCAATCCAATTCTTTTCTTTCTATAATCATCCATTTGACTTTCAGTAAAGTCACGTATAAATTTACCTTTAATAACAACACTACCAGTATAATCAGTATCAAGTCCACCGATTATATTAATCAAAGTCGATTTACCGCATCCTGATTCTCCAAGTAACGCTACTAGTTCACCATCAGAAAGTTCTAAGTCAACACCTTTTAGTACATCTTGTTTTTGGGTGTTAGTAATTTTATATGTTTTACATAAGTTTGCTAATCTTAATATACTTGCCATAATTAACTCCTTTTTAACAAATTAAAATAAGATAATTAGAATTATCCTTTTTAATAATAGCACTTTTAACTTAAATAAAACTTAAACAAAATAAAAAGGTAGCCATATAGACCACCTTTATCAGTAAATATAATTAAGAACTGAATACTTCTAGTTCATCTAAATCTTTTGAAACTTCACCATCTGCTTGACAATGTTTAGGGCTAGATAGCTTAAACTTAAAATGTTTTCCCCTTAAATGTTTAACATTTCTTCTGAATAAAACATGAAGACCTGGGAACATTAAACCAAACAATAATAATATTTTCATAAAATGACGTGAACGAATAACATAAAGCTCTAATATATCATCACATCTTTTTGCTCTAGGTGCAATTTTCATTCCACCCCCCATAAATCTACCATTTTGGCAATCGAATAAAAATACCTTATTATAATGGTGCATAACTCCATCAACTTCAACATCTAGTTCAAAATTTTTAAAAGAAGTAAAAAGCTTTAATCCTCTATTAAAATAACTTTCATCATCAGTTGCGTTATTTTGAGAATCACAAACCATTGCATCAAATCCCATTCCAACACCATTAATGAAATACTTTTTTTGTCCATTAATTATACAATAAGGAGCATTTTTAAGTTCATTCGTAATATCTGGCAAGAAGCCTTTATGTTCTCTTGCATAGTCATTTCCACTACCAGATTTAAATAATAATACTCTAATCTTAGAATCTTTAAGTTTTCCTTCTTGAATCAAATAATTAATAGTACCATCACCACCACAAATAACTAAGTAATCATTTTCAGTACCATTTTCTAAAATATCATCTATTTTTTCTTCTACATAATTGATTAATACAAATTCAATTCCTTTTTTTGTTAATTTCTTCTTTAATCCTTCAAGTTTTTGATTTACATGTCCTGAAAGAGGATTATAAACTATATAATGCATAAAATCACCTACTACTTCAAGTTTAGATATAACTCATATCTACTTTTATTTTCGAGCCTCTCAATTTCTTCTATTTTGATATGTTGACCTATAATTTCAACATACTCGCCTATCTCAATTTTATCATTAAATTCTACAAAACAATAGTCCATACACTTATTTCCTATCATTTTATAATAATTTCCATTATAATATACCCTATGTTTTACACTACTTCTCAATCCCGAATTATAACCTATATCTAAAATTATAACATTTGTATCCTTTGATGCAATGTACGACTTATTATACCCCAAGTTACTACCTTTTTTCAACAAAAACTTTTTTATTACACATGCTTTAAGACTAATTGCACCATCATAAATCGCCATCCCTACACGAAAATGATAAGGTAATTGATAATTTAACAAGTGTGTACCACCTATATGTAATAATTTATCATTATATTTTTTTGTTATATTAGAAAACAATTCAAAATCTTTTTCTATATCTTTTATGTTAAAAGAACCTATATGCATATAAATCCCACAACACAAAGAATTAGATAAAATCAGATTGTTATTATGAAGTCCAAATCTATTCATAGAACTTCTTATCTTTGCATGATAAGGAATATTATACTTTAAACAATAATTATAATCTTCATCATCTTCTACGGTTAAATATACATTTTTTGGAAAAGAAAGACATTTTTCTTTTCCTAGTATTAAAACACTAGATTCCGTATAATTATGAACTATGTATAGAGCATCTTCTTTTGTTAATACAGCATAAAATCTAAACCCTAAATCATATGATAATGAGATCACTTTTTTCAAATCACAATTGTAAGCATTGTCTTTTAATACTAAAATTGTATTAATATCTAACTTTGATAAATTATTTTTTATAACATCATAATCTATAATTTTAATACTATCACCATTTAATTTTATAGTATAAAATTATAAATTATGAAAAATTAACATCTAATTAAAGCGTATAATTTTTTACCGCGTCTAATTACTATAAACTTACCTTCAATCGCAATTTCTTTAGAAAGTACGAGTTCTAAATCTTGACATTTTTCTCCATTAATTAAAACTGCGCCATTTGAAATAAATTCTCTTGATTCTCTTTTAGATTTAGCAAGACCACAACTAATTAACGCATCAACTAATGTCATATTCTCTTCAAGTGTAATACTAGGAAGGTCATTAAATCCTATTTCTATTTCCTTAGCACTTAGATCTTTAATATTACCACTAAATAAAGACTTAGATATCTTTACTGCTTCTTCATATGCTGAATAACCATGAATAAATGTAATTACTTCACGAGCAAGTGCATTATGAGCTTCTCTTAAGTGAGGAGCTTCATTATTCTTTCTTTCAAGTTCTTCAATTTCTTCGCGAGATAAGAAAGTTAGGAATTTTAAATAATCGATAACTTTAGTATCCTCAGAATTAATAAAGAATTGATACATTTCATAAGCTGAAGTTTTATTAATATCTAACCAAATAGCTTTACCATTTGTTTTACCAAATTTAGTGCCATCACTCTTAGTTAAAAGTGGCATTGTAAAACCATAAACTTCTTTTCCTTCTTTTTTACGTACGAGTTCAATTCCAGCTGTAATATTTCCCCATTGATCTTGACCTGCAACTTGAAGTGTAACATCTTTATGTTTATTTAAATACCAAAAATCCATAGCTTGCATTATCATATATGAAAATTCAGTATATGTAATTCCTTCATCTAAACGTCTTGCTATAATATCCTTTTGAAGCATATAATTAACATTAAAGAACTTACCATAATCACGTAAGAAATCAATAAATGAAATATCTTTAAGCCAATCATAATTATTTACAACATCAAATCCAAATAGTTTTTGAGCTTGAGCTTTTAAACATTCAAAATTATGATTTACTTGATCATAAGTAATCATAGGACGTTCACTATCAGGTTTAGGATCTCCTATAAGACCAGTACCTCCACCTACAAGTAAAACAGGATGATGTCCCGCATCCTTTAATCTTTTTGAAATTAAAAAACTAGAAAAGTGACCAATATGAAGTGAGTCACCTGTTGGGTCTGTACCTATGTAAAAAGTAAGTCCACCCTTATTTAGTTTTTCTTTTAAATCTGGTGAAGATACATCTTTAATTAATCCTCGCCATTCTAATTCTTCATAAATACCCATAATTTTCCTCCATAAAAAAATCGTCCTTAAAAAATCTAAGGACGAATTATCGCGGTACCACCTTAGTTCAGAATAAAAAAATATTCTGCACCTTAATTACCTTTAACGCAGGCTTACGTTAGTCTCCAAGGATGTAACTTCAAATTATAACTATAATACTTTCCACCAAACAGTACTTCTCTTTAAATAAATTATAATTATACTAAGTCCTTTTCATCAACTTCGATAGTATTATAATTAAATAATCAATTAATGTCAAGTTATTTTTACTTTTTTAAATATTTAAAAAGTTGCACTTTTGTACAACTTTAAATTTTTAAGCTGATTTTCTTTTAATAATATTATAAGGTAATTTAATATTAATATTATCAATCTCTTCTTCTTTCATAATCTTAGTTAACAATCTCATCGCCACAGCACCAATATCATATACTGGTGTATCTACACATGTTAAACTTGGACGTGCTAATTTAGCATATTTAGTATTTTGAAAACCCATAACAGCACAATCTGTTGGAACTTCATATCCTAAATCTTCTATAACATTCATAAAAGATACAGCAATAGAATCTCTTACAGCTATAGCCGCATCTACTTTATGAGATTTAAAATATTCTTCAAAGTGAGGAGTATTAATTAATATATCACCACTTGTTTTGAAGATTTTAGGCTCACGACCAGCTTCGTTCATAGCTTCAATATAACCAGCTTCTTTTGACACATTAACAGTATATCTTCTTACAGTTGAAAGTAAGTAAATATCTTTTCTTCCTTCATCAATTAATTTCTTAGTAATATCATAAGCAGCTTTTTTATAATCAACAGCTACACAAGGTACATCAGTATCTTCATATACAACATTTGTAAGTACAATAGGAATATTAGCATCTTCTAATTGTTTTTGTATAGATGACATTTGTTCGTTTGATAATTCATCATCTAAAAATAAAATACCATCAACTTGTTCAGATACAACTGTTTTCATAGTCTCTTCAATATCTAATTCACTTGCAATAGAATATAATTTAATAGAATAATTATATTTTTTGGCAATATCAATAATTCCACCTAAAAGTTGTGAAGTAGACGCTCTTGTAACATCCGATAAAACAATACCTACAGTAGTAGTTTTACGAGAAGCTAAACCTCTAGCAATTGCATTAGGTCTGTAGCCTAATTCTTTAATTGCAGCTAGTACTCTTTCCCTTGTAGATTCATTTACTTTATTTGGATTATTTAATACTCTTGAAACTGTTGCAAGAGATACTTGTGCTTTTCCTGCAACATCATATATAGTAGCATTTGACATAATACTTCACCTCAATAAAACCTTATTTATTTAAAGTATAACACTTATGAAAGATGTTTTCAATAGTTTTTTGAAAGCGTTTACTTAAAAGTTTTCATAATATTTTCATAATGAGTTTTTCTTAATAAATATAAATTTAAAAATGAAAAAAATCCCACAAAATTATTATTTGACTTTGTAGGATTAATATTCAAATATTATTATAAATTAATTATTCTTCTGACTTATTATATTGTTTAACTAAATTACTAGACGCATCAGATATAGGCATTGTAAATGCGATAGCACCCATTTTACGTGTTTCATTCATTGTATGAACACATTTTAATATCTTATTTTTGATTTTATTATCAACAATTACAAGTAAACAATCTTTTTCCTTATGAATGCTTACTCCATATAGTTTTTCTGCTTTTGAAGAAACGCTACTATTACCATTAATTATAGTTCCACCCTTAACACCTTCGTGACGGATTTCATCCATAATTTCATCTGCGTATCCTTCATTTGCAATTATAACGATTAAAGATAATTTCATCATATCACCTCTTATAAATTCGCAAGCATTAAATAGCTTTTATTTCCAATTAATGATTCTACCTCAACTGCAAAAGATATACCATTTTTATTTTTCATAGTTGATAACTTGTCTTCTATTGCCAAAATACAATCTCCAACTTTATCACTTCTTAAAATAGATACAATTACATCCTTTTTATCATCTTGAAGACCTAGTAAATTCATAAAATCATTTGTAGCAGTTCCTCTTGAATAAAATGTAATTTGAGCATTCGCATCAAAAGATTCAATTAAATCGATAAATATATCTTTCTTTCCATGTGGTATAATAGTAAATAATACCTTAAGTCCTTTAGGAGCTATTTTATTATTGCTCATCTTTAGTACCTCCTAAAAATTCAAATATAATATCATCGTCTTCTTGTTCAATCATCTTTGAAGCTTTCTTGATACGATGTTTATCTTTTAATATAGCTACCAAACCTAATGTTTCAATTGCAATAAGTGGTGTCATCGCAACCATCGCTACAATACCAAATCCATTTTGAAGTACAGTATCTACTCCACCAATTGTAACACATGCACCAATTGACAAAGGTAAGATAAAGCTTGATGTTAAAGGTCCTGATGCAACACCACCACTATCAAATGCGATTGCAGTATAGATTTTTGGTACGAATAATGTTAAACCTAAACAAATTAAATATCCTGGTATTAGATAATAAAGTACACTAAAATTATAAATTATTCTAATCATAGAAAGCATAATAGCAAGACCTACACCTATAGTTAAAGCTATAAGCATTGACTTTTTCTTTACAAGTCCTTGAGTAATATCTTCAACTTGATTATTAAGTACATGTATTGCAGGTTCTGCAAGTACAGTAAGTGCTCCAATTAAGAATCCAAAAATTACAAGCCATACTTTAGAATATGAAGCTATAGATGAACCAATTTTATATCCTAGTGGCATATAAACTGTAGATACTGCACTCAAGAAAAGTACAAGTCCTATATATGCATATAAAATACCAATACCTAATTTCTTTAATTTATTAGGACTTAAATGAATCGCAAAGAAATTACAGATTAAGAAAAATACAGATATCAAAAGTAAAGGTAAACCAACTTCATAAAGTGAATGTAGACATGAAAGACCAAATTCTTTTATAAAATTTGTAGGTACTGTATAATCGCCAAGTTCATAAGTAAGGTCACCTTTTACAAATATAGAAAGCAATAATACTACAATAATAGGACCTATAGATGCAAGTGCAATAAATCCAAATGACGCATCTTTATCACTTTTTTTAGAAAGTAGTGAAGATACACCGACACCTAAAGCCATTAAAAACGGAACTGTAATAGGACCAGTTGTGACACCACCACTATCAAATGCAAGTGCTAAAATTGACTCGTTACCAGAAAGTATTACAAATATTACAACAGCGAATAATACCATATATAAATATGATAAAATTCTACCAACATCTTTTTTAAATATCACCTTTAAAGTAGCCATCACTAAAAATAAACCAACACCTACTCCAATTGACATTGTAAGTAATGTAGAGTTAATAACCGCTTTTGTTTGATTAGCTAAAACCGTTAAATCTGGTTCAGCAATAGTAATTAAAAAGCCAAGTACAAATACTACGATTAATAAGACCCATAGTTTTCCTTGTTTAGTTATACCAACACCTACTGCTTTTCCCATAGGTGTCATAGCTATATCAGCACCCAAATTAAATAAAGCCATACCTAAAATTAAAAATATTGTACTAATAGATAAGATTATAATTTCATATCCTGTTAAAACAACAAGAGGTGTAAAATTAATAATTAATATTAGAAAATAGATAGGTAATACTGAAATTGCTGATTCTTTCATTTTGTTAATTATTTGTTTTAACATATCATCACCCCTTCTTTTTTGTTATAATTAATTATAACTCAATATCATATTTTTTTCTATAGTTTTAACAAAAAAATAAAACTTATTTTCACATTGTTTTCACATATTTTAATATAAGTTAATTTATATTTTTTTTAATGAATTAAATTCTAAATTAATATTACCAGCGCCAGCAAATATAATTACAATATTTTCTTTATTTAAATGCTTTAAAATTTTTCTTTTATTATATTTAGGATATTTTAAATATCTATAAAATTCTTTCTTTTTTAATGAATCTTTTTCTCTTATTACATAGATTGGATATAAATATACTTTATCATATAAAGATAGTACTTTTTTATATTCTTCTTTAAAATATAAGCTTCTTGAAATTGTATGACTTTCAAAAATTATTATTTTCTTTTTATTCTTATATTTATTATTTATATATTCATATAAAGCTTTAAGTTGTGTAGGATGATGTGCATAATCTAATATAATTGGGTTGTTATTTATATTGATTTTTTCTAATCTCCTTTTTGGTCTTTGAAATGTATTAATTCTTTCTTCTATTTCTTTTATATTCCTTCCTAAAAGAAGGCATGTAAGTATAGATGCTAATAAGTTTTCAATTTCATATTTAGTTATAAAAGGGGTTTTAATAGTATAAATACTATCTTTATATTTTATTTTTAAAATAGAACAGGTACTATTAGATTCTAAGATGGTACCATATAAGTTACTATCTTTATTGTCTAAAGAATAAGTATATTTGTTAGGATGTTCTATGTTTATATTATTATTACATATTAATGTTTTACTTTTGTTAGACATTAATTTAAATGAATTAAAATAATCGTTTTTTGTTTTAAAAAAATCTACATGATCATAGTCAATATTAAGTAATAATAGAATATCCGGATTATAAGATAAAAAAGTATTTTGATATTCACAACCTTCATATACAAATTCTATATCACCTTGATAACGACTTGTACCATCACCTATTAAAGCACTTGAAGCTAAAATATGAGAAAGTAGTGATGTCGTGAATGTTTTTCCATGAGATGCACTTACTTGAATTTTAGTTTTAAATGGTAATTGTGATATAAATTCTTTATAACTTATAACATTATAGTTTAAAGAATTTAGAAGTTTAATTAGAAAATGATCTTTAAATGAATTACCATAAATATAATTATAGTTTTTATTAGGTTTATGATATCTTATATCTTCTACTATAAAATTTGTGTTATTTTTGGAGATTACATCTTTGATATCACAGCCTAAAACATTATAACCCATTTCTTTTAATAAATTTGCTAAAGCTAAAGTTCCTGAACCTAGTATTCCTATTATATAGTAAGTCATATAAAATAAAATCACCACTATATTATATGCAAGTGATGATTTTATTAGAATATTTTGTAATTTAATAACTTATTTGATTTTAGTATTATTTTCTTTATCAAACTTACAATTCTTTAAATAGTTAAATACTTCTAGCTACATTATCAAAAGATATCCTACTCTTAATATGAAAAGTTATATTACATCCAAATGATATTATTTCCGCAATAGGTATTACAAACCATATTAAATTAAAAGATATTAAAGGTGCTATAAATAATAATATCACCGGTACTATAAAACCTCTAACTAAAGATATTATTAAGCTTAAACGAGGTTTTAATATAGATTGAAAATAATATGTTGCATATACATTTAATACTATAATAGGTGTTATACAATAATATTGTCTTATTAATTTAGGACCTATTTCAAGTACTTGAGTACTATCTTTAGTATCTATAAATAACATTATTAATTGTTTAGGTATAATCATAAATAATAAAAACCATATTATACCTATAATTAAAGATGTAATAAGACCATATTTATGGAACTCTATAATATCTTCTTTACTTTTTATTCCATAAGATTTAGAAAGAAGCGGTTGATTAGCTTGACCAACAGCATATGCAAATGATTGTACTAAAGTAAATGTATTACATATAATACCATATACTGCAAGATATGATGGATTATTATTTGTATATTTATTAATTTGATTATTAAATATAATAACTACTACTCCCATACACATATCAAGTAAAAATGCAGAAACACCTGTTTTATATACAAGACAACTATTTTTAATTATATTTTTTGGCATTTCAAGTTTTAAAGTATTACTATTTTTAAAAAAATGTGTAAGTAATACTAAAATAGTAACTGTTTGTCCTATTGTAGTTGCAAGCCCAGCACCTACAATACCAAGACCTGCACCAAAATCAAATACTAAAAATATATCTCCGATAATATTAATAACTCCACCAATTGTAGATGCTATAGTCGCAAGTGTTGGATCATTATCATTTCTTACAAATGCAGAAATAGTATTTATAAATACAAAAATAGGTAACATATACATTATACTTGTTAAATAGTTAAGTGCTGCATCTAATACATTTTCATCTTTAGCACCAAAAAATATAAGCATTTTTTCTTTTAGTAAAATAAATATAATCCAATTTATTATAGCAGTTATGCCTGTAAGTATTAAAGATAATGTAAAGAATCTATTTCCTTGTTTTTCATCACCTTTAGCTTTGAATGAAGAAAGTAATGTACCTCCTCCTACTCCATATAATATTCCAAATGAATACATAATAGTAAAGCAAGGCATTGCAGCAGCTATAGCTGCCGAACCTACTTCTCTACAATATTGTCCTACACATATAGAATCGACAGTACAATATATTGATACAATTACAGCAGATGCTATACTTGCGATTAAGTATTTTAAATATATTTGTTTATTTGTCATAGTTAGCTCCTTTCTTAAAATTAATATTAACAATTCTAACAAATATAGTATTTAAAGTCAAATTTAAAAAGTTAATTTTTAGACATTAAAAGATTAAACCAGAATGTCTATGATTTACATTCTGGTTAATATCAATTATTAAATTAATATACTATTCTTTAAAAGAATATAACGAATAATCAAAATCACTTTCTTCTATATGTGATATACCATTATTATTTTGTAAAGACTTTAAAATCTTATCTTTATTTTTTTTATTAATGTATACAAGTGCGTAATTAAATCTTTTAGAATAATAATAAATATGTACTAGATCTTTTAAAGATTTATATGCACTATTATTATTAAAATAAATTACTATTCCTTCTCTTTCTACCATATTTTACTCCTATTTTATTTGTTTTATTGTTTTAAATTTATTAGACATTGTACTTGCAATGTCATTAGATATACTAATAAGTAAAGTATTAAGTTTTTTTTCTAAAGATAAATATTCTTTAACTTCAGGATATGAATATAATATATTTTTAGCATTACTTAAATTTAATTTGATCTCTTCAAAATTAGAATAATATTTAAAATTAGGTAAAGCATCATTATATAAAGATTCACATCTTTTAAACTTTAATATATCTTTAATATATTTATTATCTATAATATATTTAAGTTCTTTCAATCTTTTGAAATCATCACTATTTATAATTTCTTCTATTAAATTGTCTAAGTCATCATATAATAAATCATTCATAATTAAAGTATACCATAAAATTTTATTTATCTAAATAAGAACTTAAACTTTTAAGTAAATTTATATTCCTTTTAACAGATTCTAACTTATCAGTTAACTTATCATGAAGTTCTATTTTGGCTGTGTTTATAAATTCAGTATAATTATGTTCATAATATAAAATCTTATACCATTTAGGATGATATCTTAAATAATTTAGATAAGGTAGGTTATTATATAAGAATGTATAAAACTCTATTTCACTAATACCAATCATCAAACTTTCTATCAAACAAAGGATCTGTTGTATTTTTCTTAGTTGCGGCTGAAGCAGTAGCTCCAGCTCCAAAAGATGCTAAAAGCTCAAGTACCTTTTGAATAGATGTTACATATTTTGTAACGTTATCTGGATCTATTTTCTTAACATAAGATAAAACATTTTTTATCATATCTTCTGTAGATTCTTTTTCTTTAGTTTTATTTTCTTCTTTAGTATTAGATTTTATATTATCATCTTTAATTTCTTTTTCTTCTTCTAAAATGATTCGCTCTTTTTTCTTATAATTTGGAAAAGGATCATCTATTGATAAAGAATATGTTTCATATATTTCTTGCCAGGACATTTTATGATTTAAAACCTCATCCTTTAACCCAGGATGTTCTTTAATATAACTTTTAAAATTATCAAGTCCCACCAAATCACTCCTACCTTATTATATGATTAACTTAAAATAGGGTGACTTAACTCATAAATTTCTTTTGCAATTTCTTCTACAGATTTATTAGATACATCAATTATAAAAGTCGCAAGTTCTTTAACTTCATTTGTAAAAATCATTTTATCTATTTCAAGTCTTCTTATAATATTTTCTTTAGAATCTTTACGTCCCTTCATTCTTTTATATCTAATTTGTTCATCACATTCTAAATAAAAGATTACTGGGTGAAGGTCTGAATTTAAATATTTTTTCATTCCAGTAGGTTCAAGTATTAGGTAACTATCATTTTTTAAAGAGTCAAGTGATGTACCATAAAAGTTATCGTTATAGATAATTGTTTCAAAGAAAAAACCTTTTTCTTTTAGTTCATAGAATTTTTCTTTAGTTATATAGTGATAATCTTTTCCATCTTCTTCATTAACTCTTTTATCTCTTGTTGTATAAGTTACAACTTTATCTATATTATATAATTTAGATATAGCTGATCCAACTTGAGTTTTCCCTGTAGCCGAAGCTCCAACCAAAATAATCATAACTCTCAATCCCTTTCTTTTGTGTACCTTATTATTATAGCACGAAAAAAAATATTTTCACTTTATTTATGATAAAATATGTCAAAAACCTACATTTTGCATAACATAAAAATGGTGAAGATATGTTTAAAAGAGAAATGTCTCAAAATAATAATCCTTATTTTTTTGAAGGACAGATGTTAGATAGATTATATTATGAAATAGATTCATTAAATAGAAAAACAAAGAATTTAAATAATAGACTTAAAAGAGTTGAAACTTTCTTAGGTTTAAGACCTGATGAAAGATATGAACCAGAAATACAATATAATGACTAAAGTCTAGTCATTTAAAACAATTTTACATAAGATATATTGAAAGGTGGTGGCGTAATTGTATTACTACGGAATGCCTTATTATCAAATGCAAAGTCCATGCCAAAATAGTTCTAATAGAGGATATGGTTATGCATTAATTTTAGTTTTATTTATTTTACTTGTAATTATTGGAGCTTCAGCTTGGTACTAGTAGATTTTTAAAATAAATTATGCTAAAATATCTTAGGTGATATTTATGTACTTAAGTAAAGATATAGTTAAAGAAGGAAATCAAATACTTAAAAATATTTCAAAAGATGTTCAAATACCTTTATCAACAGGTGATTTAGAAATACTTAAAAATCTTCATGAGTATGTAGTTGTATCTCAATTTGAAGATTTAATTAAACAATATAATATTAGACCCGGTGTTGGAATTGCAGCTCCACAAGTTGGTCATAATAAAAGAATGTTTGCGGTTGAGTTTAATGACTTTTTAGATAATAATAAGCATTATTCTTATTCTGTTGTTAATCCTAAGATTATTTCTAGATCTAAAGAAATAACATATCTTCCTGGTGGTGAAGGTTGTTTAAGTGTAGATAGAGAAACTAAAGGAATTACTCCTAGAAATTATAGAATTACTGTAAAGGGATATTTCTATGATTTTATAAATAATAAACTACAACATAAAACAATTACACTTGAAGGATATCCTGCAATTGTATTCCAACATGAATATGATCATTTAGATGGTATTTTATTTACTGATAAAATATTTGACAATATTGAAGGAGCATTTCCTTTATTTGAATATGAAGATGAAAATGAAGACGAATAAAATTTTCGTCTTTTTATTTTCTCTTCATATTCTTTATAATTTCTGGTACTTTATTTAAAATAATATTTTCTAAACTTGAAGAGTCTAGTGAAATAGATTTAATATTATTACCATCTATAAATAAAAATCCTTGAGGTTCTATTTGAAAATTACCTCCTGATATTCCACCAAATGGTAAAATATCACTATTCTTAGATGCGTATTCACTACTTCCAGACAAATGGCAAACTTTAACAGATGAAAATGGTATTATAATCTTACCATCTTCTAATGTTATAGGGCTTCCTAATACTTTATTTGAATTAGACAAAATATTTACTTCATTTAAACTTGTTTTTAAGAAATCTTCTGCTTTGCTCATTTATAAATCCTCCTAGTTTGAGTAATAATTGTTTTATTATTAGTATTAGTAATTTAAAAGTATTTATACTTAATTTTATATTTAAGTATAATTTCTTTTTATTAAAAGGGAAATATAAATAATTTTCATTATTAACAAATAAGAATAATTCATTAGTAAGTCTTTTTGATATTGAAAATAGATTTTCTATTATAAACGTATTATAAATGTTGAAATTATTCATATCATCGTAATAATATACATCTATATTAGATATAGTTGTATTATTTATTATATTATTTATTATTTTACTTTTTTTAACATTTTCTTTTATATCATTTAAATTATCATGAATAGATTTTTTTGATTTTTGTATTATTACTTCTTCTAGTGATTTAAGTTTTAACTTATATTTAATAAAACCATATATAATAAAAAAAGAGAGATTATTATCTTCATATATTAATAATACATTAATATTTATATATAATAGTATGATTAATACTAATATAATCAAAAATAAGAAAGGCAATTAAATCACCTTTCTTATTATTAGAATAAATATATAAAATATTCATTTATAATTATTATTTAATCATCATACATGTTAATATGATAGATATAAAAATAATTAATTGTATTATAGTTTTTTTAATAATTTCTTTCATATTAATCACCTCAGTTAGTGTTAACTAACTTTAGTATAATACAACTCTTTTATAATTGCAAGTAAAATGATTTTAAGTCATATTAATCAATTCATTTAATGGATTAAATATTTGGCGGCTATGATGTGATTGTGATATTTTTATATGAGACTGTAAATGAAATAGTTGATGTGAATTCTGTCAAATCAAAAGGATATAAAAAAATGAATTGAAAATTCTTTTCAATTCAATAAGAGGACGTTGTCCTCT
>CAZGBY010000036.1:0-17546 GCA_964524125.1 uncultured Clostridium sp. | reverse complement strand
TTAAAACGCTCAAATAGTATACCATTTTTTAATATACCTTGTCAACAACTTTTTTAATTTTTTTGTGAGTTTGTTAACTATAAAATTAAAACAAATCGAGAACGATATAATTTTACTAAAAACAGCCATTATTGTCAAGCACAAAAAAATGTTTTTTTAAATTAACAATACGTTTGCATCATCATCAAAATCAAATCATCACTCAATCGGTTTGCATAAAAAAAGGCCTACACTTTAAATAGACCTTAACTATAATTATTCATTAATACATTTTTTAACTTCAGCATAAGCCATAATTAATGGACCAACACCCTTTGCATCATTTTCTACAACAGGCTCTGAAATATAATATTCATAACTTCCATCTCTTCTTAAATTATTTTCAGGACCAAGTCCAGCAACCAAACAAATGCCACCAAGATTTAAGTCTCCATCTTTTTCTGATAAATATTTATTACACACACCATCAAAAATATCTAAACCAATTTGTTTATAGCGATTCGGTAATACACCAAGTCTTACAGCTTTTAGTATAGCATATGAAATCATTAAAGAGCCAGAAGTTTCTAAATAATTGCCATCTTTTCCCGGTTTATCGATAACTTGCCAAAACATTTTGCTTTCCTTATCTTGATATTCAAGCAATCCATCAATCACTTCTTTAAGTAATGATGCAAAATATCGATATTCGTCATACATTTGTTCATTAATATATCCACAAATATCTGCAAGTGCTACTGTAAACCAACCATCTGCTCTTAACCAGAAATTCTTAGAAAGACCTGTTTCTTTTGAAGCCCAAAACATTTCCTTAGAACTATCAAATCCATGATAATATAAATGTTTATCCTTATCATACATATAAGTTCTTACATTTTTAAACTGAGTTAAAATATCATTATAATTTTTCATATTATTAAATTCAGTCTCATAACGCATATAGAACACTTGAGCCATAAATAAACCATCTAACCAAACTTGATTTGGATAAATCTTTTTATGCCAAAAATTACCCTCTTTAGTTCTTGGATGAGATAATATTTGTTTATAAGTATTTTCAATTGCTTTTTTATATTTTTCATTACCAGTTATTTTATACAAATCAAATAAAATTCTAGATTCACACATATCATCAGTTGAATACTTTGTATAATCATATGTTTTAATAGTACCGTCATCTTTTACAAAATAATCTGTATAAGAAATAACAAAATCTAAATATTTCTTATCAGATGTTTGTTCATATAAAGATAAAAGTGATGCCATCATACATCCATCAATGTAATTCCAACTAGTTTTCTTACCTTGTCTTATTTGTTCTATGTTCCAAAGTGGCATTTCAGGTGTTGACTTAGTTATTAACTTTTCAATATAACGATCAATTAATTTATACATAATAATCCTCCATATAAATCGATTGATATAATTATACATAAGTTATAACTTTTTTTCAATATTTTTCAATTTTCTTACACATTATAAATGCATTACTTTCATTTAACATATCAAATGGTTCTTCATCTATAAATAATTTTTTAATATTAGTTTTTTCAAATCCTAATTCTTTAAATAATTCTTCAACCATATTAGTATTTACAACACAATATAACTTTTCAATACTATCATTACGCGCAACTTCTTCAAGCTTATTAAACAATGATATTACTATGTCATTTTCTAACGTTCTTTTAAATACAAAATATCTTATAAGTCCATTACTAGAAAACTTCTCATAAGATACAGCACCAACAACTTTTTCATTATCTATTATTACAATTGCATTTTTAATTATATTATCATCAATTTCTGTAATTGTTTTAACTGATAATAAAAATTCTTTTAAATCAAACAAGTTATGTTCATTTACTCTTTCAATTTTCATTTTTTTCACCCCAAATATTTTTTTATAAATTCATAAATATAACTTTTATAAATTACCTTATCTGTAGATTCTAATTGTAAAAATTCAGGATATATAACACCCCACCAATTATCTCCATTATTATCCCCTATTCTAACTACAAATGTTAAAACCTCTTCATCTTTAATGTATTTATTATTATAAACTTTATTATTGAATTGATGATAAGTTAATTCTCCATAAGCATTATATGATTTTAACTTTATATTAAATACCTCTAAGTTTTTATTTATATTATTTATATACATGTTATAATCATTGTAATAATTTTCTTTTAAAAATAAAATAGTTATTTCTTTTACTTCATCTTTAATTATTAAATCATTATTATCATTACTGTTAGGAATTATCCTAACTCGCAATTCATCTTCTTTATATAAGGTCTTTATAACAAGAAAAGAACATAACAATAAAATTAAGCATATTAAAAATCTTCTTCTCATAAAAAAACCTCCCATAATTATTATGGAAGTTTTAAAAAAAATTATTCATTATTAATTACTTTATTAATATCTAAAATAGAAATCGAGCCTTCTCGTAGAACTTTGATTCTTTCATTAGTGAGATCAACTACACTAGATGAAACAGATGAGGATTTTTCATCAGTTGGTGGTACAATTAAATCTACAACAGACGAATATTCTTTAACTATTTGTTCATAGTCATTAATAGGACTTTTACCAGATTCATTAACCGAAGTTGTAGCTAAAGGTCCGTACTCTTTTAACAATTCTAAAGCTTTATTATATTTAGGTATTCTTATACCAATAGTATTTATATTCATAGTTTTTTTTATATTATCTTTAGCTGGTACAATAATAGTTAAACATCCAGGCATAAAATTTCCAATTAATTTTAAAGCCAAGTCATTTAAAACTGCGATTTCTTTTATTTGATTAATATCTGCACATAAAACTGCGAGGGGTTTATTTAAAGGTCTATTTTTAATTTTATAAATTCTATTTATACCACACTCATCAAAAACAGATGCGCCGATGCCATAAACAGTATCAGTTGGAAAAATAATCACTTTATTTTTCATTGTTATATCCTCTAATTACAAAAGTCATTCTATCTAAACCTTGTAAATCTTTTTTAGTATAAATATTTGCATCTTTAAAATATAAATGACAAATATCTTCAATCTCTTTAGTTTTATTATATCCGTGTTCAAAAGCCAATATACATTTATCATTCATAATCTTACAAGCATCCTCTAAAATAATACGATAGAATTTAAGTCCATCTTTTCCTCCAAATAAAGCTACATTTGGTTCGTTATCTTTAACTAAAGAATCGACTTCTTCATCTTCAGGAATATAAGGTGGATTTGATACTAATATATCAAACTTTTTATCCATTACAGGTTCTAACATATTTCCTTGATAAAAGTTAACATTCGCACCAAGTTTTTTTGAATTACTTTTAGCCACATCTAAAGCATCTGCTGAAATATCTGTAGATGTTACATGCATATGAGGTTCTTCAAGATTAAGTGTAATTCCTATACATCCAGAACCTGTACCTATATCTACAACATTTACATCTTGTCCTTTAAAATAATCATCATATAAGAATAAAATATTTTCAACAAGTTCTTCTGTTTCTGGACGTGGTATTAATACATTATTATTTACATTAAAATCATATCCATAAAAACACGCTTCTTTAATTATATATTGAATAGGAATATTTTCTTCTAAATACTTTGATACATCTTTTTCAAAAGAAAAAATAATATCATCTTCAATTTCATCATCCATTTTAATATATAATTCGGTATTAGTTATTTTAGCTTCATAAAGAAGTAATAATAAAATAGCACTTTCTTCATAACCTTTATCTAAAGCTATATCTTGCCACTTCTTTAAAAAATCTTTGTATTTCATATTTATCACCAAAAGTAATTATACATAACTTATTAAAAAATTGAAATAATTTCTATGTAAAAACAACTCAAAATTTGGATATATTTCTTAATTTATATATTTATTTATACAAAATATACTCATATATTAAAAATGATAATAAATAAAATAATACATTATTTTTAAATAAGATGATTGTTATAAATAGATACGTAATATTTATCAAAAATTAATATAAAAGAAAAAAAGAAGGTATTTTTTCCTTCTTTACATCCAAGCCGCTCCGACTAAAATTACTAATATAAATAATACTAAAATAAATGCGAATCCTCCGCCTGTAGAATTATTAGTTTGACTTGTATTAGAACAACAAGTATTTCCCAAAGTTTCACCTCGATATATTTTATGCAATAAACTTAATTTTGGTTATTTTTTAATAAACAAATATTGTAAGTGTATTCAATAAAATCAGATGATAAATCATCATATCTTAATATGTTTATATTTACTGTATCATTTATATTTGAAAAATTAATTATACTAGATATATCATTAGTATGATATATATCTTTATTATTAACAGTTAGAATTATATCACCACTATTTAATATATTATATGCATTACTATCTTCTACAACTTCTTTTATTATTACATATGTTCTTTCATCTGAAGGTGCCTTTAAATTTTCATATCCTTCTTCTGGATAAAGTGATGTATAAATATCAATTATAGTTTTATGATATTCCATTACAGTAATACCAAATTGTGGTCTTGTAATATCTCCATATTTCTTCATATCCTCATAAGATTTTAATAAATAATCAGTATATATAGCATAACTCATACCTTGAACATATAAAGAATTCAATGTGTCTGAATATACTTTATCAATCATTATACCAACTAAATTACCTATGTTATTATATATCCCACAACCATAAGAGCTTTCATTTAATGAACAATCTATATTAATATAATAACTATCTATTCGCGATATAATACCTTTATTTATTTGATTAACTCTACTATCATCGTTATTTATGCCTAAAGGTGTTGAAACAGAATATATGCTTTCACCCTTTGTAATACTTGAGGCTATATTTATACAATTTAATTCATAATTAGTATTAAGTTTAATGAGAGACAATCCGTTCTTACTATCAACTCCTATAATCAATCCACCATCAATTTTAAACTCAGAACTATAAAATATAACTTTATCATCAATCTCTCCTAAATATGCACTACTAATTATATAATAATTATCATCTTCTTTTTCAATTACTACTCCTGAATAAGTATCTTTAGTTTTATTATTATATAGTGCACAACTTGAATTAATACCTTTATAATCAATCACTTCATTTAAATTATCATAATAAACTATATCAATACCTACTATAGTAGTACTACTATTACAAGAGGTAAGTAAACTAATTATTAATAAACTAATTATTAAATATATTTTTTTCAAAACAAGCACCTCTATTCTAAATTATTAGTACTTAAAAATTTTTTAACTTCATTTAAACTTATTGCATAACCCATTCCTTCAACTACAATTCCAGAAGACGACATAGTAGTTTTTTCAAAATTGATACCTATTAAATCACCATTAATATTAAATAATGCTCCTCCACTATTTCCAGAATTTATAGCCGCATCATGTTGAACTACTTCTACAGTACTTTTAGTATTTAATTCTGTAGTAAAAGATAAATCATATAATCCTCTAGACACAACCCCAGTCGTAACAGTATTGAAATTAGTAAGTCCTAAAGGACATCCAATAGCTATAACAGTTTCTCCTGGTGTAATTAAAATTTCATTATCAGATATAGGCGTATATTTTATATTATATTTATCATTAGCCTCAAAAGAAAGACAAGCTAAATCCTTATTTGGATTAATACCTTCTACTTTAGCCTTAATATATGTCTTGTTATTTACATAAACTTCTACAGTGCCCGAAAAATATGAATTAGTATATCCCAAAGAAATTACATGATAATTAGTAATAGCATAATATTTAATTCCTTCTTTTTTAAATATGAATGCTGAACCAGTTGATGCTTGACTGTTATTAGACACGTATACTCCACAACAAGATGAATCCACTTTTGATATTACATCACTTATTGAATTATTTATTTGTATAACAGTAGAATCAACGTCTTTTGTATATGATGTATTGTTTACATTCATTAAATCGCAACTAGTTAAAATAAGTAATACAAAGATAATCATAATTATTAATTTATTATTCTTTTTCATGTAAATCCTCCAATTTAAAAGCTTTTATTGCATTATTATAAGTAATATTTTCTACTTCATTAATAGATAATCCTCTTATATTTGCAATGGCTTCTATAGTATATGTAATATATGAACTTTCATTACGTCGACCTCTAAAAGGATGAGGTGTAATATATGGACAATCTGTTTCAATTAACATATAATTCATATCAATATATTCTACAACTCTTTTAATTTCTTTCGAATTTTTAAATGTAACAGCTCCACCTATTGCAATATAAAACCCCATTTTTATAAATTCTCTTGCCATTTCTAAAGAACCACTATAACAATGTAATATAATATTTAATTTATGAGAATAAGGTTTTAAAATATCATATGTATCTTGCCAAGCATCTCTTGTATGTATAATAACTGGAAGATTTAATTCATACGCAATTTTTAATTGTTCTTCAAATAATGGAATTTGATACTCTTTTAAAGGTCCATCAGGATAATGATAATCTAGACCAATTTCACCAACAGCATACACTTTATGATTTTTTATAAATTCTTTTAATTTAATTATATCTTCTTTGTAATTACTACTAGCTTGATCTGGATGAATACCACAAGAAGAATAATAATTGTCACTTAACTTTGATATTTCATAAGCCTTCTGATTACCTATATGAGAATATCCTACAAACATTATTTTCATATTTAGCCCATCACATCTTTGCAAACAATCTTTTCTATCTAAGTCAAATTCTTCACTAAACATATGCGAATGTGTTTCAAATATCATTTTATCACCATCTTATTTTAATCATTTATGATAGTATACATTTTAACAAAAATTATTGCAATTAAATATTATAAATAAATTTATAAATTAAATAATGGAAACAACTAAAACTGTCATTCCCATATATTTATATAAATTATTCAGTTAAGCTTTCTTTATATTCTTTAACTATTAAAGAAGCTTTCTTTACAAAACCATCAAGTTCTGACCAATCATTTAATTTAGCACCAGAAGCCTTAGCATGTCCTCCACCTTGGTATTCTTCAGCTAAAGTATTTATTACAGGGCCTCTACTTCTTAATCTAATTCTAATTTCATCATCTGGATATTCCATAATAAGTGCCCATACTGGACATCCTTCTATAGTTGAAATAGTACCAACTTGATTAGAAGCTTCTTCATCTGAAACATTAAATTGTTTGACTATATCTCTTGTAATTTTGATATATGCAAAACCTTCTTCTGTCATTTGGAAATTAGAAAGTACATAACCTTTTAATTTTAATGTATTAAGAGTTTCAACACTTAAGTAATTATCAAGTTCACTTGGATTAACTCCATAATTTAATAAATATGATGCAACATCAAATGTATGAGAAACAACACTATCAAATCTGAATCTTCTTGTATCAGTTACAAGACCTGTATATAAAGCAAAAGCCGCTTCCTTAGTCATTGTTAAATTTCCTTTAATAATTAAATCAGTAATGATTTGTGTACAAGCAGGAGCTTCTTCTTCAACATATTGATAATTTCCATAATTATCTACAGCGATATGATGATCAATTTTAATTATATAATCTGCTAAACTATGTCTTTGATCAGATAATCTATCTAAAGAAGCACAGTCAACACAAATAGCTAAAGCACCCTTATACATATCATCTGATATTTCATCCATTTTTCCTAAAAATGAACAATAATCGCATTCTTCACCAACTACATAAACATTCTTTTCTGGATATGTAGCTAGAAGTGCATGTTTAAGTCCAAATTGACTTCCGTAACAATCTCCATCTGGTCTCCTATGACCGTGAATTATAATTGTACTATATTCTTTAATTTTATTTAGAATTAATTCCATTTAAATATTCCTCCATTTTTATATCAAAATCAGCAAGTACATTATTTACATCAGCAAATGAATCAAGTGTGGCACCACAAGCTTGGTCGTGTCCTCCACCATTATACTTCTTAGCTACATCAACAATAGTTATTCCTCTACTTCTAAATTCACAAATTACTTTATCTTTTTCACTATCATAAGTAAAATTTGCCCAAATATTAATACCTTCAATGCCAGCCATTACATTTACCATACCACGAGATACTGTATTAAAATCTACCCCTAGTTTTTCCATATCTTCTTTAGTATTAATTATATAAGCAACATTTTTATCAGTAAGTTTCATTTTTTCAGTAAATTGAGCTTTTAATTTTTTTGATTCCATTGTCTCTACATAAAGTTTATCATATATAGATTGAGCGTCTATTCCTTTTCCAAGTAAGAAAGCACCGATCATTAATGATTTTGGTCTTGTATCTGAATATTGGAATCTTCCACTATCAGTAACAAGTCCTGTAAATAAACATTTAGCAGATTCTTTAGAAACTCTTAATTTTAAAGTAAATAACATATCTGTTATAACCTCACATGCAGCAGATGCATGCGAATCAATAATCAAGTTATTTTGTTCAATATCTGATATATTTTTATGATGATCAATAATCCATACCTTATCAGCAAATTTATATCTTTCATCTGAAATCATATAAGATACAGCTACATCACATATGATGACTAAAGCACCTCTATACTTTGTATCATCTACAATATCCATTGGACCAATAAATGATAATCTTTCTGTTATATCACCAACAGCATAGATTTCCTTATTTGGAAAATTATCTTGTAAAGCATATTTTAAACCCAGTTGAGAACCAAGTGCATCTCCATCTGGTCTTGAATGCCTATGAATAATAATAGTATTATAATTTTTTATATCTTTTAATAATTGTTTGTATAGTTTTTTCATAATAAGTACACCTCATAGTAGTATATCACTTTTTATTTGATAAATCTATAAATTTTATTTATTTTTTGCAAAAAAATAAAATAAAGTATTGCAATTTCATTTAATATAAGATATAATATAAAAGCATTCAAACCTAGGACTATAGCCAAGCGGTAAGGCAAGGGACTTTGACTCCCTCATGCGAAAGTTCGAATCTTTCTAGTCCTGCCAATCTGATTTTAACAACCTTGTAGGGTTGTTT
Organism: uncultured Clostridium sp.; assembly: GCA_964524125.1. Classification (GTDB taxonomy): domain Bacteria; phylum Bacillota_I; class Bacilli_A; order Acholeplasmatales; family Anaeroplasmataceae; genus CAG-307. The sequence goes on along the minus strand of CAZGBY010000036.1, from coordinate 8,436 downwards.
TTTTATTTTTAAAAGAAAATTTATAAATTTCTACAAAAAAGCCTAGAATAATCCTAGGCTATTTTAACAATATTATTAAATTTGTTTAATATTTATAAACTTTATAATATCAATATAACGAGTGTTATTTCTTTCAAATATATCTATTATACTTTTTCCCAAAAGTTTTATAATTTAGTATTTAAAGCTTAATAATAAATTAGCTTTTAAATCATTATTCCAAATATCATTTGCAAATCTAATAGATCTTACAGCTCTATTTGTAAAGTCATCACAAAGTGATAAATATAAATTATAATCAGTATTACTTTCTAAAGATTCTATATTTAAATTATAATTTAGATTATATAAATCATAATTAGATACTTCTTCTTTCATAATTATATTATTATCCTTATTAGTTATTAATATAAATAATTTCTTATTTCTTATTAAATTACCAAATCCTACATTAGTAATAAATAAATCTAAAGATAAATAATTATTAGTTATACTATATTTCAATTCATTACATACTAATCTATATCCTAAATGGTTATTAATATAATCATATTCGGATAATTTTTTATATAATTTATCATTGCCAGTATACTTAGTATTTTTCCATCTTTTAATAACTTCATCATTCCAACTACTATTTAAATAAGACAAGCCTAACTTAAACATTTCATCTTGTGCATTATTTAAGATATTATATTCACTAGTTGGAATAGTCACTTCTCCACCATAATAATTAAGGTTTAAAGATTTATTAATTTTATTTAACCAATCAGTTTCTTTTTCTCTATCATCATAAGTACCTAAATCAGTACTAGAACCTAAATATCCATCATTATATACACCCAAACGATTATTTGATACGTTAAATGTATCTAAATTATCTATTGAATAGCCATAATATTGGTATACAAATTTAGGTCTTCTTAATAATATTGAAATATCATTAGTATTATTCAAATAAGCATCAATCAATCTATTATATGTATCTTGATTTGCTAAAGTACTTGTATGCATTTCACCCCAAGGGCCAATAAGTCCACATTCAATAGCAGTTATACAAGATGTGTATTTATTAAATAACGGACATAAACTTTTAATATGTTTTTCTATTATTTCAATTTTAGGTTCGAGATTTGAAATACCTTCAAATTTATCATAAGCAAATCTTAAAATAACTGTAGATGATGCATTATTTATATTATTAAATAATGTATCTAAATCCGATAAAGCTTTATTAGTAAGTTCTAAATCTTTACTATTATTAGATGAAAAACTAAAATCTGATAAATCAATTCTAAGATGAAGTAAAGAATTATAATTAAAACAATAATCATATTTATTTATATTAGTAATACCATCTTGTGTTAGACTATAATATAAAGGATTATAAAATCCTATATCAGGATTTTCGAAAGAAACAGTTGATTCTTCATATTTAATTGTTTTAATATTATAAGTAGTTGAAGCCTCATCACAAGATGAGGCTAAAATACTTATAAAAATTATAATAATAAATGATAATATTTTTCTCATAAGTTCTCCCTAAACTACATAACTAAAATTCCAACTTTAATTAAAACTTCTATAATTTCATAAGCACCAAGTGCAATTGCAACTCCAAATACCCCACCAAATACTACGTCAGATGGATAATGTACATACAAATATAATCTAGAAAAAGCTATCATAAAAGCAAGTCCAAACGCTACTATTCCAAATATAGGTGAAAATAAATATATAATAGTAGCACATAAAAACGCACATAAAGTATGACCAGATGGAAATGAATAATCCTTAGGTGGATTAATTAAAAGTTCAAAATCGTCATATTTAGTAAATGGACGTTGTCTTTTAGATATTTTTTTTAAAATTACATTACAAATCAATCCTTCAAGTGCAAATGCAAGCACAAAAGTTATACCATATAACCTTGTAGATTTAAAGATTAAGAACATCGCAAATACAAAAAACCAAGGAATTGCAAAATCAAATAATATGGATAAATTTTTCATAAACCAATCCATAAAACGACATTTAAAATGACTTCTTATAAATTCAAGTATTTTTATATCCATATTATAACTCCTTTCTATCTTGCAATTTTTTGTGCTAGTAATATATCATCTTCATGAGTAATATAATCTTCTAAAGTTCTAGCCACAAAATCATAGCTATTATTTAAAAGTATACTATCTGCTTTAGAAGGTCTTCCAAGTACCCAATCAATTACTGGTATATTTTTATCTTTTGATATACCTATTTTTATTCTTTTAAATTCTTCAGTATGTAAATTATTAATAATACTCTTAAGACCATTATGACCACCAGCAGAACCTTTAGCTCTAAATCTTACCTTACCGGATGCCATATCTAGGTCATCTGAAATTACAATTAAATCTTCAACGTTAATTTTATAAAATTTCATTACAAGTGAAATACTATCACCTGATAAGTTCATAAATGTAGTAGGTTTAAGTAATATCGCCTTATGACCCATAATATTTACATTAGCTAAAAATCCTTTAAAAGATTTTTCTTCTTTAAAAGAAACACTTAGTCTTTGAGCTAATATATCAATAGTATCAAAACCTACATTATGACGAGTATGTTCATATTCACGACCAATATTTCCAAGTCCAACTATTAATTTCATTATAACAAATTCCTTTTTGATTTATCATAAGAATAAGTAAATAAACCAGATAATGATTTATCACCTATTATTCTTAATATACCATGACCTAATACAGTACCAATTGACAATACTTTAATTTTAGGCGATGATTTTTCTTCTGGTTGTGCAATCGTATTTGTAATTACTACTTCTTTTAAACCAGATTCATTAATTCTTTCAACTGCGGGATAAGAAAGTACTCCATGAGTAGCACATGCGTATACTTCTTTAGCTCCAGCTTCAAGTAAAGCATCACACGCCGCTTTTAAAGTACCAGCTGTATCAATAATATCATCTACTATAACACAAGTCTTACCTTCTACATTACCGATAATATTCATAACTTGAGCCTTATTAGGTTCTGGACGACGTTTATCAATAATCGCAAGTGGAGATTCAAGTACTTGAGCTAATGCTCGTGCACGAGTAACTCCACCATGATCGGGAGATACTACACATACATTAGGTAAATTTTTATCTAAAAAATAATTTGCTAAAACAGGAAGTCCCATAAAATTATCAATAGGGATATTAAAGAACCCTTGAATTTGAGCTGCATGAAGATCTAGTGTAATAACTCTATCTGCACCAGCAGTTTGGATTAAATCCGCTACAAGCTTCGCTGAAATCGGTTGACGTGATTTAGCTTTTCTATCTTGTCTTGCGTATCCATAATAAGGGATAACTAAAGAAATAGATTCACAAGAAGCTCTTTTAAGTGCATCACACATAATTAGCAGTTCCATTAAATGATCATTTGCAGGAGCTGATGTAGGTTGTACAACAAATACATGACATCCTCTTACAGTTTCATTAATGTTTACATTAATTTCTCCATCCGCAAAATGAAGCACTTCACAGTTTGAAAGTTCAACTCCACAAGCTTGTGCAATTTCTTCTGCAAGTGCAGGATTAGCACTTAAAGTAAATAATTTAATTTTCTTTCCATCTAAAATAGCCATATTTTTACTCCTATATTTAATTAATTTTATTCCATTAATATTATACATCATTTAGATATTTTTTCAAATAATTACTAATGAAAGTGTTTTACTTATAAAAGTTTAGTAATATAAATCCTTGTATATTTAATTTTATGAGACATTTTATGCAGATCATGATTATTTCCTAGTACAAATAAGGCTGTACCAGAACCAGTCATTTGAACAATTAGATTAGAGTTTATACTTTTTACTTTATTGTATAAATCTTCAAGTTCTGGTTTTATTTTAAATGCAGGTTCTTGTAAGTCATTAAAAACATTTAAAGATAATAGTTTTAAATTACCATTTTTTAAACCTTCTTCAATATTTATAAACTTATCCTCATAGTTATGCTCTTTTTCTTCATAATTATCATAAACCTCTTTAGTAGATAATCCATAAGAAGGCTTAATAATTGCTACATCTAATTTTTTATAATCATCGATAATCTTTGAAATTACCTCTCCTCTACCTGTTACATAACAAGGATGTTGATATATACAAAATGGCATATCTGACCCAAGCTTAGAAGCTAATAAAGCAAGTTCATCTTGACTTTTATTTGTATGAAATAATATATTTAATCCACGTAATGTCGCTGCAGCATCAGCTGAACCACCACCAAGACCAGCTTGTGATGGTATATTTTTCTTTAATGTAATTACTACACCTTTTGATATATTATATTCTTCTTTAAAAAGTAAAGCCGCTTTATATACAAAGTTTTCTTCTGCTTGTATATTTGTATTATCAATTAAGATAATACCACCTTCATCATTTATATCAAATATAAGTTCATCATATAAATCAATAGGTACCATAATAGAATTCATATTATGATACCCATCTTCTCTTTTGCTCCCTACTAAAAGTCCTAAATTAATTTTTGCATAAGCTCTTTCTTGAATCATAATTACCTCAACATTCTCATTTTACCAAATGAATCTATACCACCAAGTCCTTGTTCTTTTGAAAATGAGTATTGCCATATTTTTTCAAAAGGTACAATTTTATCAAATGGAGTTGTAGCCACAATAACTGCACAAACAAGTGGGTCTAGCGCGTCGATATTAACTCTTTTAGGACTTGATGCACAGTTTGCTCCATTTGCAATTAATGCTTCAAAATTAGAACCACAAGCTCCAGCATAGATATAAAGTTCATCTTTTGTATAATGTTTTCTTAATATTTTGATAGCTTTAATAAATTTGTGTGTATTTTTATAATTGGATAAATTATATAAATCTTTTTGATTAAAAGAATCATGACCTGTAAGTATTACTATATCAACATTATAATATGAAACCAAATCATAAATATATGATGATATTTCGTCTTCTTTAAGATATATACAAATAGCATATAAGCCAAGTGATTCGTATATTTTATTACATTTTTTTAAATATTCTATATCACTATCGATATGTAATATCTTACCAGTTAAATGATTTTTATTAGATTCTTTTAAATCATAAATATTTCTATTTTGTCTTATTTTACCTTCATAAAATATAATTTCATTATCTGGTATATAAATGAGATCATTTAAATCTGCAGTCGCAACTATTCTAACATATACACCATGTAAGTAGGCAGTTTTATTTTCTATTTTTTCAATGTAGAATAAAATATCTCCATGATATTTTTTTCTAATTACATACTTCACTAAACCACCACAATATATAATATGAATATTAAATATTATGATAAGGTAATAAATAATCACTTAATTTAACAAAATCATTAACATCTAAAGCTTCTGACCTAATAGATAAAGAATAATTTAAATCAGTTAAAGCTTTAATTACTATATCTTTATTATAACCTGTTTGTTTTAAGTTATTAACAAGCGTCTTTCTTCTTTGACAAAAAGCATCTCTAATTAAACGGAAGAAATGTTTTTCATCTTTAGCTTTTATAGGAAGTTCCTTATAAAGTTCAAGTCTTATAACTGCACTATCTACATTAGGTTTTGGCACAAAGATATTGCGAGATATATTTAAAACTTTTGAAGCTTTTGCTCTATATTGGATACAAATAGATAGAGCATTATAATCCTTAACATCTGGTTTAGAACAAATTCTATTTGCGACTTCATCTTGCATCATCATTGTATATGTTTTAATACGAGAAGTTTCAGATAATAATTTTAAAATAATAGGTGTAGTTATATAATATGGTAAATTAGCTACTAATGCGATGTTAGTTTCGCAGTCAAAATATTCATCTAAAACCTCATCTATATTAACATTTAAAATATCTTCATTAATTAATATAAAATTATCATATGAAGAAAAGTTATCTTTTAAAATAGGTATTAAATCATTATCAATTTCAAAAGACATTACCTTCTTAGCTTTACGTAACATTAACTCTGTTAAACTACCAAGACCTGGTCCTATTTCAACTACACATGTATTTTCATCAATTTGTGATGAGTCTACAATAGAATTTAAAACATTTTGATCTATGATGAAGTTTTGTCCAAACTTCTTCTTTATATAAAACTCATTTTCATTTATAAGTTTTAATGTTTTTTCAACACTACCTATTTTTTCCATTTATTTCACCTACAATTTTTTCAAGTTCTACTTTAGTAATTCCTAACCAATTTATTCTATTTAAAAAAGTTTTACCATTTGGATTTCCTATATTTAATCTATCAGAAACAAGTTTTCTTAAATTAGAAGAATCTGCACCTATTAGATTTAAAGAATATAAATCAAATCTTGTAATATTAGACATTGGTTTAATATCATTATTTAGTAAAGGAGTTAGCAACTCTTTTATATCATCTAAAGATGCATGTTCTACACCAACTTTTTTATTATTTTTAGAAATACAATCTTTCTTCTTTAAAAAACAATCAAGCGCATTGGGTACTATCTCATGAATTTTAGAGCGTATTCTTTCACCCGGAAAATCAGGATCTGTAAATATTATTATTTTGTTATATAATGATAATTCTTTAATCATATTTAGAGTTTGTAAAGATATTTCTGAACCATTAGTGATAATACATGGTTGATTAGGAAAAACCGCCTTAATTAAAGCTTCATCATGGGTACCTTCCACTACTATTATTGATTGCATAATGACTCCTTATAAAAAACTCTTTTAGATGATTTATCAGCTGATAGGATTAAGCCATTTATAATTGAAGAATATTCTTCTAAAGATAAGATAGAACCATCTTCTTTTATTATTTTAATATCATTAATATCCGTAACATCACTATCTATATGTAAATAAGCTTTTTGAGATACTTTAGTTTCTATATAATAATATGGTAAATATTCTTCTTTAATAGAAGATTTGATATTAGCAATATATATTTCATCTTCCTCATTTATAATTTCTTTATAGTTATATAAATATCGTTTTTCAAATGAAAGAGCTAAATCTTTTAATATTATATCACTTGATTTAGTTAATTGTTTAATCATACCATTAACATAGGAATCATCAAGTAAAATATAACTATTTAAATCATCAGGATTTTTAATAACATTTATCAAAGCTTCAATATTCACGTCTATTTTATTATTTAAGGATGTTAGATCAAATAATCTTTTATAGATAGATTGAAGTAATAACTCATAGCTTCTAGCTACAGGATGATAATATACTTGCCAATACATATGATATCTAGCCATTATATATGATTCTACCGAATGTACACCAGACGCTCTTAGATATAATTGATTGTCAATTACTTTAAGAGAACGAATAATTCTTCTAAAATCAATTTTTCCATATGTAGCACCAGTAAAATAAGCATCTCTTGATAAATAATCCATTCTATCTACATCAAGTTGTGATGATATTAAAGATTCTATTAGTGGATATTTTCCAGTATGTGCAATTACACTAGCAACATCACTTGCAAGATTTGGTACTAAAGACAAAACTTTATTAATTTCTGTGTTGCCTAAAATTAATTTAACAGTCATATCTTCGTGAGATACTTTCATCACACTTTCAAAAGCATGTGAATATGGACCATGACCTATATCATGAAGAAGGGCACTTATTAGAAAAATTAGTTGTTCATATTCTGATAATGATTCTTTTAAATTTTCTATACCGTTTAAACATAAATTAGCTAGTTCATAAGCCCCTAAAGAGTGAGTGAAACGAGAATGTTCTGCTGTTTGAAATACCATAGAAACACCAGATAATTGTCTGATTCTTCTAAGTCTTTGAAATTCATATGTATCAATTAATAATGCGATTATTTCATAATCTACATTTATATACCCATAAATAGGATCTCTAAATACTTTTGTTCGTTTAAGTTTATTAAATTTATATTGCATTCAAACACCTTCTTTATAATCAAATTATACACTAAAAAAGAAGATATAACAAGAATTGTATACCTTCTAAATTACTTATTGATTTTAAATGTTACATAATAATTATATTTTTATTAAATTTATTAAGTTCAATATTTTCATTAACTACTGTAAGTCTTTGTCTTACTTCTTTTTCATATCTTAAAGTTTCTAATACAAATTGTTCTTTATTATTGAAATCCATGACCATTCAAGCCACCTTTTTTTAATAAAAGATAACGTTATTATAATTCTGATTTTAATTGTTCTACTTCTTTAATAGATAAACCAGTACATTTGACAATTAACTCTAATGAACATCCTTCATCAAGCATACTCTTAGCAATGTTTATTTTTCCTTCTGCTAATCCTTCAGCTTTTCCTTCTGCTCTTGCATCATTAACTTCCGTAAGTCTTTGTCTTACTTCTTTTTCATATCTTA
>CAZGBY010000035.1:0-17773 GCA_964524125.1 uncultured Clostridium sp. | reverse complement strand
TTTTTTTAAAATTTCAGCGGTGACACAGCGGAATTTACTTTTTCATTTAACGTTTAATTAGTTTTTTATGATTTTTCTTATTTAATTAGTTTTTTCCATAAGAAAATGCTTTCACATCTATACAGAATGTTATCTGTAATATGTCCTATGATAAGCCACTCCTATATCAACCAATATTCCATTTTGATCAAAATAAAATCTTCTTTGTTCATAATCTCGTTTTTTATTTCCTTTCATATAATCAAGACAATAACATCCATCATGAGTATAACCAGAACTATGAGGAGTAAAGCCTTCCATAATATAGATGACTTCATCATAAGTCATTCCCTTTTTAATGATTTTGTCACATCTTTTCATAAATATTTGTCCTTTATTATTAGTAACACCTACTAAAATTAAAAATACAGCTGGAATAAAACACCAATAACTTACAACAAAACCTAAAAAAATAAATACAACTCCAACTACAATTAAAAATATACATATAGTTGAAAGATTAGGTCTTGAATGACTATAACTTCTTTGTGGTACTATCCCTGTAGGCTTCCAAGAAGATTTATAAAGTTGATTGTGACCATTATTAACAACATAACTATTTATATCATTAGAATTTGTACTAATTCTATTGGTATAGGCGTATGGATTATTATTATAATTATAATTATTGTTATAATTATTATATACATTATCATTATCACGTTGAGGTTCTGTAAACGCTGATAATAAAGTAAATAATCCTGATAATAATTGCCACAACAATAAAATTTTGACAAATCCTAACAATACCATAAATATCTTGCTAGCTTTACTAGCTACACAAATAGTTAATATATTTACTCCTACTTCAATTATTATAAAAACTAACGTATAATCAAATATAATATTAAACAATTTTTGAAATATAACTGTATATTTTTCTATATCAATATCCTTATCATATTGTTCACATAATTCTTCTAACATTTCAACAAGTTGTTCAAAATTAAATTCGGTACCTTGATTTTTGATTACATTAACAATATAAAATATAAAAATACCAATTATAACAAATTTAATAATACTAAATACTGAAAACACTTTTGTTGCTGTTCTCATACTCTCACCTAACTTCATTTAGATTATTGTAACATTTTACGTTATTTTATTCAATAATACTTACAAATTATCAAAATTTTATGATATACTATATTTACTATGGAAAATATAAGAATGATACTCGCAGACAATTTAATAAAATTAAGAAAGCTAAATAAATTAACTCAAGTAGAATTAGCCTCTAAACTAGGATTTTCTGATAAAGCAGTTTCTAAATGGGAAAATGGAGATACTACCCCTGATATTGAAACGATTTATAAGCTTGCAAGTATATATAACGTATCTATAGATTCATTACTAAAAAATGAGCCTATATTTACAGAAAAAGATACTAAAGAAAGAAAGAAAATATTAACTAATAAAATCATTATAACTCTTCTATCCGTAGTAGTAGTTTGGGCTGCCGCAATTGTATTGTTTACAACACTTGCAATCACACACAGTGTTTATTACTGGCAATCATTCATTCTTGCAATACCAGCATCTTTTATAATTCTTTTAATATTTAACTCTATTTGGGGAAAGGCTAAATTTAATTTTATAATTGTATCTTTTCTATTATGGACTTTATGCCTTGCTATCCATATGCAATATCCTAGATCTAGTTTATGGTTAATATATATTGTAGGTATACCCGCTCAAATAGCTGTAATTCTTGCAAGTCAACTCAAAATATCATCTGCTAAAGATACTGATTAAAGAACCAACAATAAAAGTTGATTCTTTTTTTAATAATTAACCTTATATAAATATAGCCCACATCCAGGCGCTACTGGATAATGCATCTGATGAGTATGATTAATATATAACTCATTAATAATATCCTTATCTATTTTTTCTCTTCCAATAGCTATTAAAATCCCCATCATTCTTCTTATTTGATATTTTAAAAAACCATCCGCTTCAAATACAAACTCATATTCATCATCTTTAATATTAATTTGTGCTTTTGTAATAGTTTTTATACAACTTTTTCTTTTATCAATATCAGCTGAACAAAAACTAGTAAAATCATGAGTACCTAAATATAATTTAATAGCTTCTTGCATTAAATTAATATTTAAATTTTCAATATATGCTTTATATCTTGATTCAAATACTGAATAGTCCTTATATTTAATATAATATCTATATTCTTTACTCTTAGCACTAAATCTTGAATGAAAATTCAAATCTACATACTCTAAAGATATTATTTTAATATCTTGAGGTAATCCTCTATTAATTGCATATTTTAATCTTTTAGGTTCTATATATAAATTAATAAAGTAATTAAATACTTGCCCATTTGCATGGACACCCTTATCAGTTCTTCCAGATGCGTATATTTTTATATCATCCTTATAAATAATATCTAAAGATTCTTTAATGCAAGCTTCAATAGTCATACCTTCATTTTGAATTTGAAATCCTAAATAATTAGCCCCATCATACTCAACAATACATTTTATATTATAAGTAAATTCTTGCAAAGATAACACCTACAATCATTAAAGTTAATACAAATAAAGATATAAAATCAATCAAATGTAATTTAAGTTCATCAAGTTTAGTTCGCCTTCCACCTATTATATATCCTCTAGTTTCCATAGCATTTGCAAGATCATCTGCTCTTTTAAATGACATTACAAACATAGGTACTAATAAAGATACAATTTGAGTAACCTTTTGTTTTAAACTTCCTTCATTAAAATCTACCCCACGTGAGGCTTGTGCGTTCATTATTTTACTTGTTTCTTCTGTAAGAGTAGGAATAAATCTTAATGTTAATGAAATCATCATTGAAATAGTCCCAACATTTATTTTAAATATTTTAAGTGGTGCCATTAAACTTTCAAGCCCATTATTAATTTCTGTATTCATAGTTGTAAATGTTAAGACTGAAGTTAAACATATCATTAAAACTATTCTAAGTAAAATAAATCCACCTTTAAGAAGTCCTGCATCATATATTTTAAAATCATAATTTAACCAATTAAATGATTCAAATTTAAATGTTTGTACATAAAAAACGGTAATAAACATTAATAGTAAATAAATGAATTTTAAAGGAATATATTTTTTAGTAAGAAAATATATAACTAAAATACCTATTATCACTAAAGTTTGATATAAACCTAAATGAAATTCAAATGTATAAATTAAATTACCACTTTGATTATATATAACCTGTAATACAAATGTAAATGTAGCTAAAAATAGTACTGGCTTAATACCTTTTAACATTTTAATTATAGGAAGTTTTGTTGTTAAATACATAATTGTAAATAACCCTAAAAAGCCTAACATTATATAAATATTTGGTATTAAAAATAATATCACAATCATACCTATAATTGTAAGTATTTTAATTCTTGGGTCTATTTTATATATCCAACTATTTCCAGGTACATATTGACCTATTGTTATATTATTCATTTGATTTCACCTCCAATTTAGAGATTAAATCAGATAACGTATATGTATTATAATCAATATCATAATTCATATTTTCATTTATATAATCAATCGCTTTTAATACTTGAGGTTTATCTAAATCAAATCCCTTATACTTTGAGCTTTCAAACAATTCTTCTTTTTTTCCATCATAAGAAATTTTACCATCTTTTAAACAAACTACTCTTGTAGAATATTCATATACAATATTCATATCATGAGATATTAAAATGATAGTCTTATGCATATTTTTATGTATCTTATAAAATATTTCCATTATTTCTTTAGCACCTTCCGGGTCTAAACCTCTGGTTGGTTCATCTAAAATTAATACATCAGGATTATAAGACAATATTCCTGCAATCGCAACCTTTCTCATTTGTCCACCACTTAAATTAAATGGGCTTTTACTTAGTATAGATCTATCAATACCAAGTAAATCAATCACTTCATCTGCTAAATTTTTAGCATCGTTTTCACTATACCCAAAATTTAAGGGTGCAAACATTATATCTTTCATTACTGTTTCTTCAAATAGTTGATATTCCGGGAATTGAAATACAAAACCTATTTTTTTTCTAATTGGAGTAAGTTTAGGATTTTTCTTTTTCTTAGGAGTTAATATACTTCCTAGTACATCAATAGTTCCCTCTGTTGGTAATAAAAGACCATTTATATGTTGAATTAAAGTAGATTTACCACTACCTGTTTTCCCACATATAGATACAAATTCATCTTTATCATTGATATTTAAATTTATATTACTAATAGCACCTACTAAATCATGTTTAGTAAGTCCTTTATATTTATGGCTTAAGTTTAAAAATTTAATTTCCATAAAGCCTCCATTAGTTTTTCGTTTTTATTTAATTTATTGTTATTAAGACAAGTTTTATATAATTTCAAATTAAAAGGTATATCTAATTTAGAAGAATGTAGTACTTCTTCATTTTCAAATACTTTAGATGGTATATCATCTTGAATAATTGTTCCTTCTTTTAAAACTATTACTCTATCAGATAAACTAGCAAGTTCTAAATCATGAGTTATTGTAATAATTGTCTTATTGTATTTTTCTTTTAGTTCTTTAATCAACGAAATAATATCTCTTGTACCTTGAGGATCTAACATAGATGTAGCTTCATCTAGAATAATTACATCTAAATCAAGTGCTAAAATTCCTGCAATCGCAACTCTTTGTTTCTGACCTCCTGATAGAGTTTGTGGTTCTCTTTCAAGGTAGTCTTGCATACCAACTTTAGTTGTACAATCAAGTATTAAACCCTTCATTTCACTTCTTGGTACACATCTGTTTTCAAGCCCAAATGCTATATCATATTTAACATTAACTCCTACAAATTGATTATCAGGATTTTGAAATACAATGCCTACTTTTTTTCTAATTTCGTCTATAGTATCTTCACAAAGTAAAATATCATCATAATAAATTTTACCTTCTTGTGGTGCTAAGATTCCTACTAAAAGTTTAGATATAGTAGATTTACCACTTCCGTTATGACCTAAAATTGAAACCCATTCCTTGTCTTTAACTTCAAATGATACACCTTTTAAAGCATGATCATCTTTAGTATAACTATAATGTATATCATTTACTCGTATCATTTTACCACCAATCCTTTAGTACTTTAATAGTATATCATATTTTCGAGTTAGAAAACATATAAAATTTATCAACAGATAAAAATAGATTATTAAAACATTCGCAATAATCTATTTTAAATTATATTAAATTTTGTCTAGTTTTTTATTCGAGAATTTTCCAATACCCATTACTATTATTACCAACTCTTATCACTTTGTTACAATCTTTAAGTTTATCAAGTGACCTTTGAACAGTTCTTACTGTCTTATTTATATTTAAAGAAATTTCTTCTCTTGTATATTCAGGATTATTTTTCAAATGTTTTAAAACTTCTAAATCAGTTTTATTTAGTTTTGGTTTGGTTAGCATTGTATTAAAATTGCTAAAAACATTCTTACGATAAAAAGAAAATCTGAATCCATATTCATTATTGTAATATGTATACGAGACATTATTTAGTTTACATAAATCTAAAACTTTTCTAAGTCCACTCCATTGAATTTCTACATTTTTTGAACGATATAATATATCCAATATTTTCTTATTCCTAGGCATTGATTGAATTCTTCTATCAACAAAATCCTCTGGTTTATAATTTGGTGAAAATTCACCAGGGTTAAAATATCAATCATTGTGGGTGTTATGGCGATTTCATGTTCAGTTACCGAACGATAATTTGCATGTGCGAATGCGTTAACAACAATTTCTCTAATCGCTTCTAGAGGAATTTCAGGTACTTCAATTTTTGAAACACAATCACTTTCAAACATGACTCTCCAATTCATATGTTCACTAACATAAGTTATAGCAATATCAATTAAATTAAATATATTTCCTCTAATCCTGTTTATATCTAAAAATCTTATTTGTTCATCGGTTACATAAACCGCAGTTTTTAAAACTGTAGATTCATTATTCGTAAAAAGAAAATAACCAGCATTAGTTAATTTATTATCTTTCATTAGTCCTAACATAGTTAACAATTCAATTTCGTCATATTCATCTAACGGAGTTAGCCTTCCACAATTAATCGCCCTATTATAGAATTTTTTTAAAGCGTCTTTATCAATGAATTCAATCCCAAATGAAGTTACATTATTTTCCCAAATAGAAGTATAATCAGTATTTAACATCATATGTTTTAATTCATCTGGTGTCATTTCTTCAGCTCTATCATAAACCCGTTTATAATATCTTCCATATGATGAATATGGTCTTTCAGCACCAGAAAATTCAACCTTAACAATATGACAACCATCTAATATTTCTTCTTTTATAGATGGATATACCAATTGTTTAATTGCATTTTAAAATAAGTAGCCACATCGTTTAAAGTACTAGCACAAACTTCTTAACCACAAACGTCTCCATTAGGTTTCACTCCAAAATATAGAATGCCATTTCCATTCTTGTTTAAAATGCTTGCAACGTCATACATTGAATCTCTAAGTTCTTTTGTTGTTTTTTTAAATTCTATGTTTTCATTTTGATTGCCAATATTCATTTCAAAACACCTTCTAATATTATTGTATTATAAACGTTAAAAATGTCACTACTTTTGTCACTATAAAATAAAAAACACCTAAATTAATAGGTGCCTTGGTGTACTAGCTTATATGAAAGTTAATTTTAGTTTAATTGGGAGAGTAGTTATGTGTATTGAGTATGAATTGATTAAAGCTAGTATTTCCGTATAATGAATAAAATACGTTTATTAATATCTTATTTCTAAGATGTCTATATTATATAAATATTTATTCGTTAAAATATAAAAAAACAATGTGAAATTATGGTAATAATATAAATCTTGTTATTAAATATAAAAAGTCCTTAGTTTATAAACTAAAGACCATTTATATTATTTCTTAGGAACTAACTTAGTCTTACCACCCATATAAGGTTGTAAAGCTAAAGGTATGTTAATACTTCCATCTTCATTATAATTATTTTCTATTACGCCAATTAATCCTCTTGGTGTTGCAAGTACTGTATTATTAAGTGTATGAACTAAATAAGTACCATTTTCACCCTTAGTTCTAATTTGTAAACGTCTAGCTTGTGCATCACCAAGTGTAGAACAAGAACCAACTTCAAAATATTTTTGTTGACGAGGTGACCAAGCTTCAATATCACAACTTTTAACCTTTAAATCAGCCAAATCTCCTGAACAACATTCAAGTGTTCGACAAGGTACATCTAAACTTCTAAAGAATTCTACAGTATAACTCCACATCTTATTATACCAATCCATAGATTCTTCAGGACGACATAATACAACCATTTCTTGTTTCTCAAATTGGTGAACACGATAAATTCCTCTTTCTTCAATACCATGAGCTCCAACTTCTTTTCTAAAACAAGGAGAATAACTTGTAAGTGTAATAGGTAATGATTCTTCTTTTACAATTTGTCCTTTAAATCTACCAATCATTGAATGTTCTGATGTACCAATTAAATAAAGGTCTTCTCCTTCTATCTTATACATCATATTTTCCATTTCATCAAAACTCATAACACCCTTTACAACATCTGATCTAATCATAAAAGGTGGAATACAATATGTAAATCCTTTATCAATCATAAAATCACGAGCATATGATAACATTGCAGAATGTAGTCTTGCAATATCTCCCATTAAATAATAAAAACCATTTCCAGATGTTCTACCTGAAGCTTCCTTATCAAGACCCTCAAATCTTTGAATAATATCAGCATGATATGGCACTTCATAATCTGGTACATAAGCTTCACCATATCTTGTGATTTCTACATTTTTACTATCATCTTCGCCAATTGGTACAGAAGGATCAATAATTTGAGGAATTACAAGCATAATCTTTTGAAGTTTTTCTTTTAGTTCTTCAATTTTAGGTTCAACTTCTTGAATTCTTAAATTATTCTTACTAACTACTTCTTTAATTTCATTAGCTTTATCAATTTCTTTATTCTTCATTAAAAGTCCAATTTGTTTAGAAAGATCATTTCTTTGTGCTCTTAAAGTTTCAGTTTCTTGCATTAAAGTTCTAATTTCTTTATCAAGTTCAATGGCTTCATCTACAAGTGGTAATTTACTATCTTGAAATTTCTTTTTAATATTTTCTTTTACAATTTCTTTATTTTCTCTTAAAAATTTAATATCTAACATAACTTTTCTCCTTTTTAAATAAAAAAAGTCCCTAGTATAAACTAAGGACGAATTATCGCGGTGCCACCTTACTTCTAGGTTAAACCTAGCACTTAAATCCTTTAACGCAGGAATACGTAAAATCTCCAAGATAGATTCACTAAGTTTATATATCTGTTTACACCTAACACAGACTCTCTTGAATATAAATTATTTAGCTACTATTTCTTTTCAACGATTTATATTAATAATTATATATTATTTAATTTAAATGTCAAGATTATTCAAGTGGAATAGCGGTAGTATTTTTATCCACACCTACAACCATATTAGTTTCTACATTACTAACAGCATCAATAGATAATAATGTACCAACTATAAAATCTCTATAATATTGTAAATCCTTAGCTACTATCTTAAGTAAAAATGCTCCATCACCAGTTATAGTATAGCATTCTACTACTTGTGAAATATTTTTAATTTTTTCAACAAAATTAGATGAAGTTTCTTTATTTAATGGATTAAGATTAACTTTAGCAAATGCTGTAACCTCATATCCTAATTTCTTTTCATCTACTAAAATTGTTGTTTTAGCTATTATTCCTCTTTCCTTTAAGCTTTTAGTTCTTAAAAGACATGAAGATTGCGCAAGACCTATTTCACGAGCAAGTTCAAGATTTGAAATAGATCCATCATCTTGTAATATTTGAAGAATTTTCTTATCATAATTATCTAATTTTAAAGCCATAAAAATACCCTCACTATTATTAAATATTTATTACGACAAAATATTAACACTTTTAAAAAGAAAATTCAACTACTTTTTGAATAAAATTCGAAAAAAGCTTGTTTTTTTAGAAAATATTATAAATATCCTATTATTGTAATGAATATGATTGCTAATAATATTCGATTAAAACTTTTCAAAATGATAAAATTCCACCTCATGATTTAAAACTTCTTTTAATATCTTATAAAATTGGGTAATCTCTCTAACAGTAGTAATACTTTTAACATTTATATTATTTATATATAAATCTAAAATCTTCTTTAAACCTTCTATATCGTTAATATCAAATATATGAAGACCAATTTGATTATTATTAAAAGAATCCCTTATAGACACAACTCTTTTATCTTCTACCTTCAAAGAATCTATGGATATTCTTATTTGCTTAAACCTATGCATCATATATTCATATTCTACTTTAATGTTAGCCAAATAATCACTATTTAAAACAAAACCATATTTTTCATTAATAATATCAACATTTCTATCAGACATTATAACCCCTAAAGATGCTAAATGGTCACATATTTCATCTCTAGATTTACCTTTCATTTTAAGTACTAATATAAGAGCTAATACCTTAGCTGAATAAGTATAACCCTTAACACATAATTTAGAAGCTGTTTGAGATGAATATATTACACTATCATCTAAACAATCGGGATTTTTACAGCTATATCCTAAATTTTTAACTCTTATAAATTTTCCACTTGAAAACTGTATAACTTTATTAGATATAGTATATCTATATTTAAGCTTAGATCCACAAAGTGGACAATAATTAATTTCTGGTTTATATATTTTAGTTTTATCCATAACTACACCTAATAGAAAATATAATTAGCATAATCTTGTTTCTCATAATTTAAAAAATATGCTAAACTAAAAAAGTAAGGTAATGATAATATCATAATAGCGATATACAACGGTCTATAACTCATAATAAACATTGGAAATATAGCACTACATCCCACTATAGGTAAATAATATTTACTTATAACATAATAATAAGCAATTATATAAGAAAGTATAATACCTATTGAAAATAACCATTTTAAATTATTATCCATTAAATACATACAAATAATACATCCAATAGTTAATAATATAGACATAATTATAAGTACACTTCTTGGTATTTTAAATTTATATCTACCAATTATATATTTATAATTATGTATATCAACATTACATTTAAATATTAGACTTTCAAATATTAATAATAAAATAATTAGATTACATGTAAATCTCATATAATCATATGAACAAACCAAATAAATAACTGGTATAACCAAAGCTCCAATAACTGCAATAGCATTACTTACAATAAAATATTTCATTAATGTTGAAATATCCTTGATAAAATATCCATTACGTTATTTACTTGTTCAGAATCTTTAGTACCAAATGCACATTCATTTGAAAAATGTTCACAATTATTTGTAATTATATTATAACCTTTTACACCTATCTTACTATAAGCATATGATACTACATCTTGAGGTTTTCTTACATGTTTTTGTTCTTCTTCATCATATACTCTAACTTCAAGTACTCCACCCTTTAAAAAATTTTCTAAAGTAGTTTCACAAACACTTGCATAACTAGGATCTGTTTCATGTCCTGGTGTATTAGATGCAAAATGAATTACATGTTCATCATCAACATAAATACCATGATGATAGTACATTCCTCTATTAACTCTTATTTGTGCCCCATAAAATGGTTTTTCTTCTTTAAACATATTATTACCTTCGTTTCATTTTACTAAAATAATATACCAAAAAAATCAAATAATGTCTATTAAAAAATTAGACAATATCATTTATACATAAAATCATCGTAAAATTTTGTCACTTTTTGTAAATAAATATAATTATTCTTTTATATATGATATTTTTACACCTATTTTAGTTAGCTTATCAATTAAGTTTTCATATCCCCTAAACGCAATATCACCATCTAAGATAGTTGTAATACCTTTAGCCTGAATACCTGCAAGTATTAAGCTAAATACACCTCTTAAATCATATCCTTTTACTACATTACCAATTAAATTAGATTTATTTATATAAAGGACATTATCCTTTTTATATACATTACCATTTAAAGCTTTTAATCCTACACTATAATTATATCTATCATTATAAACTAAATCTTTTATCGAAGACAAGCCATCTATATTAAGCATTAAAGACGCAATTAAAGGTTGAGCATCTGTTGGAAATAAAGGATATGGAGCTGATATTAGACTATAAGGTTTCATTTTACTTTTTTTTGTATAAATAGTATTTCTTTTAACTTTAATATTGCATGACATTTGTTTTAATACTTTTAATACTTCTTTAATTTCTTTTATATTTACATTTTTAATCTTAAGTTTATCTGATAATAACCCTAAAATAATATAACTTATTCCTTCAATTCTATCATATGAATTTTTAAATGATATTTTATGCATAATGTTTCTTTTATGTGTTACTAATAAGTAATCTTTAAATTTATAAATAGAATAACCAATCTTTTTTAAAAATCTAATTGTATTTATAACCTCAGGTTCATTAGAATAATTATATATCTTTACTATTTTATTTAAACTACCAGCTAATATTATTGAATTTATAGTAGCACCAACACTTTTATTTAAAAAACTAATATCTTGATAATTATTATTATCTTTTTCAATATCTATAATTCCCTCTTCTTTTACTTTATATCCCATACATCTAAATGCATTAAAATGATAATCCAAATTTCTTTTACCTAAACTACATCCACCAGGATAAGATATTCTACATTTATTAAACAATACTAACATAACACTCATTAAATATGAAGATGCCCTTATCTTTTTTACATCTTCTATAATTAAATCTTTATATTTTATTTTAGATGAATCAATTTTTAATACATTATTACTAAATGAATATTTTACATTTAATTTCTGTATAATTTTAAGTAATACATTAACATCTAAAATATTAGGTATATTTTTTAAAGTAACTCTACCTTTAGTAAGTAAACTTGATACTATTAAAGGAAGTGCACCATTTTTAGAACCACTTATCTTAACACTTCCTTTAATATTTGAAGAATCCTCTATTTGTAACATATTATTCACCTATATAATCATATAGTAGTTATTATTAAAAATATGTATTAATTTAGGATTTTAATAATAATTATATTAATTAAATCTGACACTCCAATGGTAATATATAGATAAAATTGTACTTTCAGGTTCATTACATTCTTTGATTAACAATGATTTATCAATAAATATTTATTATTCTTATATCTTAGAAATTTTGCGTATCCTTTATTTAAATAATAGCTCATATATAAAAAAATCTACTTTCAACAAATCTATCTTACTTATAGTATTACATAAAAATAAGATAATCCACTTTAGAAATGATTTTGTCTATCATTTCTAAAGTGGATTATTAAATGTCATTATGCTATGTTTTATATTAATAACTAATATTTATTTTATTTTATCAATAACTTCTATAATTGTCGAATGATTCATATCATCATCATAATTAATACCACAAAGTATTACCTTACCAATATAACCATCAAGCAATGAAGGATAATTTCTTTTTTTCGCTTGTTCAATTGCTAAACTTGCAGTTTTATTATATTTAAGTTCAATAATAATTCCGACACCTTCTTTTTTCGGCTTACAAACAATATCTGCTCTACCTTTAGTATTTTGTTTTTCTTTTTCAATAGTATGAGTAGTTCTTAATGTATAAAAAGAAAATATTGTAAGCAATTCTAATGCTTGTTCATTATTCTTATTTAAGGCGCTACAATATAATTCATGATTTTTATCTAAAATTTCACTAATACTATCTCCATCAGAGTTAAACAAAGCTTTTACAGCTTTTATAGAATCTTCAACGACTTCATAAATATCAGCGTCTTCTAATTTTTCAAACGCTTCTTCTAATTCACATTTAATTTCATAATTAGGTATATAACATTCCTTAGTATCATAATTATAAGTTAGATATCCCAAATGTATTAATAATGTTAAAACATCGTCTGAATTATTAAGAATACTAATATCATTATCAAAACCTCTTACAGATACTGATACTGAGTTATCAGTAAGCATATTTGTTAATTTAAGTCTTAATTCTTTGTCTTTAAATCTTAAATATTCTTTAGCAGATTCTAAAGAAGATGTTGAAACCCAGTAATTTTTTATTTTCTTTAAAGTTAACGCTTCTACAACTGATTTAGGATTGTATAATTGTACACCATCTAAATTATAACCATCATACCATAGTTTCATTTCGTTATAATCCATATTATATTCATCACACAGTTCTTTTACTTCAGATTCTGTAAAACCTATATATTCAGATATAGGATACGACTCTAACATAGTATATTCTCTAAAATTGTTTAATGCCGATTCTTTTTTTCGATATCGTTTTATAGGTAATATTCCTGTCATATATACTAAATCTATACACTCAGAAGTATCTAATGATTTAAATAAACTTCTAAGAAAATTAATATAATCATCCTTTAATTTATTATCATTTGATTCTCTTAAAACAACATCCCATTCATCTATTAAAAAGATAAACTTTTCTTTTTTAACTTCAAAAACTTTTTTTATAGCTTTTGATGCCTTATCTTCTTCATCTGTTAGAATATTAGGAAAATATTCCTCAATATCTTTAACAATCAAACGATTAAGTTCGTTTACATATTCAATTTCATCATCTAATCCTGTAAATAAAGATGCCATATCTATTAATACTACATTATATTTATTTAAATGAGTTTCAAAAGATAAATCGTTTGATATTTTAAGAGAGGAAAATATTTCTTTTGAATCACAGCCTTTTGAATAATAAGCGTTTAACATAGAAAGCGCCATAGTCTTACCAAAACGACGAGGACGAGTTATACACATATATGACTCTTCAGAATTTAACACTTCGTTACATTCTTTAATTAGCAATGATTTATCAATGAATATTTTATTATTCATATATCTTAAGAATTTTGCGTTTCCTTTATTTAAATAATAGCCCATATAAAACACCTACTTTCATGAAATCTATTTCGCTTATAGTATAGCATAAAAAAATAAGATAATCCACTTTAGAAATGATTTAATCTATCATTTATAAACATTTATAAAGTGGATTATTAAATATCATTTATGCTATGTTTTATATTAATAACTAATATTTATTGAAATACTTATCAATTTCATATTTAGATATACTATTATTATATTCATACCACTCTTTAAGCTTATATTCTTTATATTTCAAACTTAACATATTACCTAAACATTCTTTAATTAACTTATCTTTATCAAATTCTAGTATTGCCTCATAAAGAGTATGAGGAAGTTCATATACTTTACTATTCTTTAATTTTTTTATATCTTTTCTTTTAAATTCTTTACAATTTCCTTTAATACCATCTAAACCTGATATTAATACAACACTACTACATAAGTAAGGGTTAGAACTACCATCAGGTGTTCTTATTTCTATTCTTGTATTAGAACCTACATTAGGTATTCTTATCATAGAACTTCTATCATATAAAGAATATGAAATATAACATGGAGCTTCATATCCCTTTTGTAACCTCTTATATGAATTTACAATGGGATTTGTAATTAACGTAAGACCTTTTGCATGTGTAAGTATACCATTTATAAATTTATCACATTCACTTGAAGGGGTATTATTTTCATTTTTATTGTCAAATACATTAATTCCTTCAAAATCTTCTAAAGATACATTTAAATGCATTCCTGAGCCATTTATACCATAAATTGGTTTAGGCATAAAACTTATATAGAATTTATATTTTAAAGCTATTTCTTTTACAATCATTTTAAATGTCATTACATTATCACATGATGTAAGTGCATCACTATATTTAAAATTTATTTCATATTGAGATGGAGAGGCTTCATGATGGAAAGTTTCTATATTAAAAGAATGTTGTTTTAATTGATATAGTATTTCATTTATACACTTTTTATAGTTTATATCAGTTAAAAAATCACAATATGAATTGTTGTCATATAGTTCAAGGATAGGTTTATTGTTTTTTGTTTTAAAAATAAAAAATTCCATTTCAAATCCTATATTAATTTTATCAATTCCTTCTTCTTTTAATTTTTGTAATGTGTTTTTTAGAATAATTCTAGAACAATGGCTGTATGGTACTTTTTTATTTAATTGTTCATTATATTTATATATATCACATATAAATCTTGCGGTTTTATTATTTATATCTTCTATATAGTTAAGTATTAAGAATGTATTTATATCGGGCATTAGATATAAATTAGTATCATTTTCAGAAGTAAGTAAACAGACTGATGAGCTGTCAAAAGTAATGTTACCTTCTAAAATATCATTTAATCTATATGATGGTATTGTTATTATTTTTAGCATACCTTTTAAGTCGGTAAATTGTAATCTAATATATTTTATTTGTTTTATATTACATATACTTACTATATCTTCTTTTTTATAAGTCATAGCATTTCTCCTAGTTAAGTATATGTATATAAAGTTTTGAAATATGATTATAAAAAAAACTATACTCCCATATTTAGGAATATAGTCATTATTTCTTATTATATTTCTATTTCTTCTATTAATGTAGTATGATTCATATTATCATCATAATTTATTCCACATAGTATTACTTTACCATGATAATTATCAAGTAAAGAATAATATTCTTTTTCCTTGATTTGTTCTATAGCAATACTAGGATTTTTATTATATTTCAGTTCTATTATAATAGCTGTACCATTATCATTATATCTAGGAATATAAATAATATCTGCTCTACCCTTTATATTTTGAGGTTCTTTCTTCATTTTGTGAGTAGATCTTAATGTGTTAAATGAAAATATTGTTAAAAGTTCTAATGCTTGTTCATTATTTTTATTAAGTGCACTACAATATAATTCATGGTTTTTGTCAAGGATATCATTTATTATATCCTCTTTAGAGTTATATAAAGCTTCTACTGCTTTTTTAGAATTATTAATAGGTTCATATAAATCATACCATTGTAAATCTTCTAAAACCAATTCTAACTCGCATTTAATTTCGTAATTAGGAATATAACATTCTTTATTTTCGTAATCATAAGTTAAATATCCCAAATGAATTAATAGAGTTAATACATCATCTGTACTATTAATTATGCTAATATCATTACTAAATCTTCTTACTGATACAGAAACTGAATTATCAGCTAACATACTTACTAATTTATCTTTTAAATCTTTATCTTTAAATCTTAAATAATTAGTAGCGTTCTCAAGTGACGAAGTGGATACCCAATAATCTCTAAATTTTCTTGAAGTTACAGCTTCTACAACTGATTTAGGATTATAAAGTTCAATTCCATCAAGATTATAGCCATCATACCATTGTTTCATTTGATTATAATCCATATTATGTTTTTCACACAATTCTTTTACTTCGGATGTTGTAAAACCTATATATTCTGAGATGGGATATGAATCTAACATTGTATATTCTTTAAACATGTTTAAAGTAGATTCTGAATTATATCTTTTTATTGGAAGAATTCCTGTCATATATACTAAATCAATACATGTAGATGTATCGGATGATTTAAATAATGTGCGTAATAGTTGTAAATAATCGAATTTAAGATTTTCATTATTTGATTCTCTTAAAACTACATCCCATTCATCTATTAAAAAGATAAACGTTTCTTTTTTAACTTCATAAATTTTCTTTATAGCTTTAGATGCTTTATCTTCTTCTTTTGTAAGAATATTAGGAAAATATCCATCAAGATCTTTAATAATATACTGATTGATTTCATTTACAAAGTCTTTTTTATCATCTAATTCAGAATATAAAGATGCCATATCTATCCATATAACATTATGTCTATTTAGATGTGATTCAAAAGATGAATCTTTTGATATTTTTAAATCTTTAAATAAATATGTAGAATCACAACCTTTTGAATAATATGCATTAAGCATTGACATTGCCAAGGTTTTACCAAAACGACGTGGACGAGTTACACACATATATGATTCTTCTGAATTTATATGTTTACTACATTCTTTTATTAGTAATGATTTGTCTACAAAAATTTCGTTATTCATATATCTTAAAAACTTTTCATTACCTTTATTTAAATAATAACTCATATCGAATCACCATCTTTTCAGTATTGTTTTACTTCATTATTAGTATAGCATAAAATTTTGTAATATTCCACCTTTTGAACTGAATTATGCACTTATAAATTATGGATTAGGTATTTTATAAATGCTTAGATAGAAGAAGTATATTAAATAATTTATATATAAACAAAAACAAGATGAGTATAATTGAAATCCTCATCTTGTTTGGTTTCTTTTGGATACATTAGCAATTTTATCATATATTTTAATTAAATTTAAAATATTAATCACTAGTAATTATATAGGAAATAGTTGTATTTATTAATGAACTATTACCCGAATCTATTGATATATTATACCAATCTTCTTCAGCCCCTTTGTAATAAACAATTTCAAGTTTACTACATCCTGAAAATGCCGAATTTCCTATACTTGTAATTTTTTCAGGTATTACTATTGATGTTAAACTATTACAATTATAAAATGCATATTGTTCAATTGTAGTTACATTTTCACCAATAATTAGTGAAGTTAAAT
>CAZGBY010000034.1:0-18332 GCA_964524125.1 uncultured Clostridium sp. | reverse complement strand
TATAAAAAAATGGACTTTTATCACTTAATTCCACTTTCTACTTGAAATTCGGCATTTTTTGATAAAATTTTATAATGTAAGATATAAAAAGTTTTTTGTAATAATAAAAAAAAGACATCATAAGACATCTTTATTAAAAGGAATTTCACCTGAAATTTTAAATTGGTGACCCGTACGGGATTCGAACCCATACATGCATGCGTGAAAGGCATGTGTGTTAAACCGTTTCACCAACGGGCCATATATTCTTGAGTACTCAAGCGAATATTATTATATCAAAAATAAAGTATAAGTCAATAGGAAAAATAAAAAAATGAAAAAAACTTTTTTGACCCTAAATTTAGATAAAAATGAAGTGATTTTAAGAGAAAAAAATAAAAATATTAGAAGATATTATTATTTTAATTTGTCATATATATCAATAAATAAAATAGGAAATAATTTATATATTAATATATATGAATTAAAGCATTTATACTTTGAATTATTTTATATTAAACTTAAAACTAAAAATATTTATATTTATGCATCTTGTGGTAAATCTTTAATAATCATAGATGATTATAAAAGATATAAATATTATTCATTTAATATACATAATAAATATTATTATAAGAAAGGTTATATGAAAATTTACAATATAAAAGAAAACACATCTAAAAGAATTAATGATTTGAAATGTTCGACTGGTATTTTGAATTTAGAAATTAATAATTTAGAACTTAAAGACAAAATATTTATAAAAGATATAAAATTTTTCTTTATTAAAAGAATGTATGATTGAATTTACATTTTTTTTGATGTATAATTAAGTTGAAGAAAAGAGGTAGATTTTTATGGCATTTGTAATTACTATAGGACGTCAATATGGTTCTGGTGGAAGATTTATTGGAAAGAAATTAGCTGAAATGCTTGGTGTTAATTTCTATGACAATGAACTAATCGCAGCCGCATCTGTCCAAAGTGGATTATCTAAAGCTGTTTTAGATAATTATGATGAGAAAAAAGATGGTTTTTTCTCTGGTGTTGTACCTTCAACATTTGGTGCAGATATGAGTTTATCTCAAAAGGTATTTTTAGCACAATTTGAAACAATTAAATCAATTGCAGATCGTGAATCTTGTGTAATTGTTGGACGATGTGCAGATTATGTTTTAAGAGAAAACAAGAATGTGGTAAATGTATTTATTACAGCACCGATAGAAGCACGTATAGAAAGAGCAGAAAAATATTATAATCTTGATTCTAAAAAAGCTAAAGAAACAATTATTAAAATGGATAAAAAAAGAGCATCTTATTATAATTTTTACTCTGATAAGAAATGGGGCAAAGCAGATAGTTATAATTTAACTATTGATTCAAGTATTGGTATTGAAGCTTCTTGTGAGATTATTAAGACATATGTTGAAAAGAGTTTGAATATAAAATTATAATTAGTATTGACTAACCCACTATTTATAGTTTAAAATTGTATCAAATTAATAACTAACCTAATAAGGGAGTAGTTTGCTAGAAATAGTGATTGGTCTACAAAATGGAGTAATCCAGGCTCAATCTTAAAAAACGAGACTTATGCTTATCTTTTAAGCATAGTCTCTTTTATTTTTATATAAGGAGTTTATTATTATGGATTTTATGTTTTACATGCAAAGTATTTTACTTGGTGTAGCACTTGCGATGGACGCATGTGCTGTATCAATGGCTAATGGTTTAAATGAACCTAAAATGGCAAGATGGAAACACGTTTTAATTGCAGTAGTATTTGGAGTGTTCCAAGCTTTAATGCCACTAATAGGATATTTTGTTGGCCATGCGTTTATCGAATATATTGAAAAGTTTATACCATGGATAGCATTAATTTTACTGGGCTTTTTAGGTGGAAAGGCTATAGCTTCATCAGTAAAGGAAATAAAAGAAGCTAAGCTTGAAACTAATGAAGAAAAAGAGCCTACTTTAAAAACATTAACTATTAAATTATTATTAGTTCAAGCAATAGCTACATCTATAGATGCACTTTCTGTAGGTCTTACAATATCTGATTATTCGATAGTAAAAGCTATAGTTTGCGCTTTAATTATAGCACTTGTTACAATTATTATTTGTCTTGTGGCAGTTCAAATTGGTAAAAAATTTGGTGATGCATTAGGATCTAAAGCTGAAATTTTAGGTGGAATTATTCTTATAATTATAGGTCTTGAAATCTTTATTTCTAGTTTCTTCTAAAACCTTATTTATACACTTTTTCGAAAAAAGACTTACTTAAAAGTGAATTTTATGGTATAATTTAGATATAAATAAAGGACAGGAGGTATGCTTCGTGAAACAAACTGTCGTTTTCGAAAGAGATTATACTGAAATTAAAGAAAAACTAGAATTATTAAAGGGGACTAAAATTACTGTAAGTGAATTTAAAACAAAAAACAAAACTATTGTTAAACGCGGTGTTTTGACAATGATTTCTGATAATTTATTTTGTTTTGATGTTCCACTTGGCAAAACTCATACTGATTCTTGTTCGTATACGTTTTATGATTTAAAAATGGGCAAGGTAAAAATAAAAGAATTAATTTTAGATGATAAACAAGAAGATACAGATTAATGTATTTTCTTTTTTTATGTTTAAAGTTTTTTTTGAAAAAAGTTGTATATAAAACTCCTTATAGTTCATAAAAAGGGGTCATTTTAATCTAAATGAAAATTAATAAATGGCTTAACTAACTAAAAATAAGAGGTCAAAAATAAATTTTTAATTGATTATTTTTAAATATTTTCTTATATCGTATAATGTAGGTGTAAAAGGAAAACAGACCTTTTACTCTGAAGTATCCATGAAAACATTGGGTTTTATTGTGAAAAGTAGATACTAAAGCAAGTTCTTTAATTATTTGTCTTGAAAAAAGAAATAATCCATCCCTATTGATATAGGTTTACAATTTAATATAGGTGCTTACAGCAATATTTTATGGAAGAAATATTTAAACGAACAAAAAATAAAGCACCTAGTTCTTTAAACATTATTAATAATTAATATTATTAATCTAATATATAGGTGCTTACAGCAAAATTTATATCTCAGGTTTAATTATTATATATTGATAAATATATTGGCACCTAGTAAATAATTATGAAAGGAAGTCTTAATTATGAATTTATTAAAATCTTTAATATTAGATACAAACTCTACATATACAGCAAACAATGCATATGCTTATAAAAGTACATTGAATTATAATTTGGATTTCTTTTTTAGCATATCTTCATTTAAATCAAATACACAACTTGGTTTAATAAAATTTCAATTAGCTTATTTTGAAGACAAATTACTTGCTCTTAAGAATTTGTTTTATTTAAGAAATATAAGAGGTACTGGTCAAGGGATTAGAGATTGTGCAAGAATCATCTATAAATGGTTAGCTATTAATCAAAAAGAAATAATGCTATTAAATTTAGCAAATGTTGCTAAATTTGGAAGACAAGATGATTATTATGCATTTGTCGATACACCACTTGAAGAAGAAGCTTTCAAATTATTAAAAAAACAAATAGATATAGATCTTGTATCAGAACATCCATCACTAACTGCTAAATGGTTAAAATCAGTTAATTCTTCTAAGAATACAAGAAAACTTGGCTTACTTACTGCTAAATACTTTAATTTATCTGAGAGAAATTATCGTAAATTACTTTCAACTTTAAGGGCTAAAATTAATGTTGTTGAAACTAAAATGACATCAAATCAATTTGATAAAATTGAATATGAAACTGTACCTTCAAAAGCAATGCTAAATTATCATAAAGCTTTTAAACGTCATGATGAAAAAAGATTTTCATCATACATTGAAGATGTTAAATCAGGATTAGTTAAAATTAATAGTAAATCATTATATCCATATGAAATATTAAGAAAGTATAATCTTGATTTTGATATGCACTGTGATAAATTAACATGTGATGCATATAATGAATGTTTAGAACAACAATGGAATAATTTGCCAAATTATAACATTGACTCTCAAACTATAGTTGTCGCAGATACATCTGGTTCAATGATGGGCCTACCTTTAGAAGTATGTATATCACTTGCTATTTATTTTGCAAGAAATAATAAAAGTATTTGGAAAAATAAATTGATTACATTTAGTAGTAAACCTAGTTTCGTAAGTTTAGATGGTTGTATGACACTACATGATTCTATTGCAAGAATTCCTGCAATCATTGATAATACGGATATTGAAAAAGTATTTGATTTGATATTAGACTCTGCTTTAAAAAACAAAGTAAAAGAAGAAGATATGGTTAAAAATATATTAATTATATCTGATATGCATTTTGATGAAGCAAATTGTTTTAAAAATGATAAAACTTATACTAAGATAATTAAAGATAAATTTAAATCTTATGGTTATAAAACTCCTAATTTGATTTATTGGAATGTTAATACAAAACTAAAATTGGTAGTACATTCTACATTTAATGAATCTGGTGTAAGATTAATATCTGGATTTTCTCCTTCAATTATTGAACAGGTTTTAAATGATGATTATAAAAATCCTTTAGATGTAATGCTTAATATATTAAATGAAGAGATATTTTCATCAATTAAAATATAAACTATAATTCCTCCTTTTTATGATGCCTTCTTTAATTAGAGGGCATTTTATACTATATTTTACACTGATGTTATTTAATTAAAAGTTTATTAAATTCTTGTGAATGTATTGCCTTTTTATTTTATTATAGATAAAATTAAGTTGTACTTTAGATTCGCCATAAGGAGACGATATTATGTATTTCATAAAAAGAAATATAGAAAATGTTTTAAAACAACGAGCTTCAACTAGTAAAGCTATTTTATTGGTAGGCCCTAGAAAAACAGGAAAATTATCGTTGTTAAACCATTTATTTTCATATGCTAATAAAGTAACATTTGATGATTGTTTGTTATTATTACAAACTAAAGAAGATCCAAATATGTTTTTATATAATAATCCTTGTCCTTTAATAATTGATGAAGTTCAAAAATGCCCATCAATATTTAATAGAATAAAAATAATTTTAGATAATACTGATGAAATGTCTAATTTTTATTTAACAGGTTCACAAAAACTACAATTAATGAAAGGTATAAGTGAATCACTTGCTGGTAGAATATCAATTATAGAACTTGATGGATTATCAATGAGAGAAATTAATGGTATTTCTTTTAATAAACATTTTATCCCTACAAAAGAATATATTGAAGAAAGGGAAAAAGAGTTAGTAGATTATAAAGATATTTGGTCAAAAATTCATAGAGGGTTTTATCCTGAACTACATACAAATAAACAAAAAGATTGGATTGATTTTTATCGTTCATATGTAACTACTTATTTAGAAAGAGATGTTAATGATATTATTAAAGTTAAAAATCGTTTATCATTTGTAAAATTTATGACAAGTGTCGCGGCTAGAACTGGTCAGATTTTAAATTATAGGACAATTTCTGCTGAAGTTGGTGTTTCTGAGGTAACTATTAAAGAATGGATATCTATCTTAGAAAGAAGTGGAATAATCTATATTTTAAAACCATATACACCAAGTGTTTTGACAAGAGCTGTTAAAAGCCCTAAAATTTATTTTAGAGATACAGGTCTTGCTTGTTATTTAACTAGATGGTTAACTCCAGATACTCTTAAAAATGGTGCGATGGCAGGTGCTATGTTTGAAACTTTTGTTATTTCTGAGATATTAAAATCTTATTCAAATGAAGGTTTAGATTATGATTTCAATGTATTTTATTATAATGGTAAAGATAAAATAAAAAAGAATATCAACGGCCAAGAAGTATTAGTAGATGGAGAAATAGATTTAATAATTTCTGAAAATGGTGTGTTATATCCTATAGAAATTAAAATGAGTGCTAATCCAAAAGCTGATATGACATCAGAGTTTGATGTTTTAGATAAGGTTAAAGAATCTAAAAGAGGTATGGGCGCAATCATATGTTTATATGATAAAAAAATCTATCTAAGAGAAAACTTAGTTGTACTTCCTATAAATTATTTATAAATTTATACTAAATAATAAATATATTAAATCTTGCTAGTATATTACTGGTGAGATTTTTATTAATTTAAATAAGTGAAATTGATTACATTATATTATAATTATTGTAATTATTTACCATAAAGACGATATTACATATTCCATAAAAATGTAGAAAATGTTTTAAAATAACGAGCGTCAACTAGTAAAGTTATTTTGTTAAAAGGAATACGGTGAGTAAATGAAAAAGTTATTACAATAATAATATTAAACAGCTTAGTCTAATTTATTTGGTACTTATTAATTTTTTTCTTTTTTCTTTTATAACTAGAAATTTAGTTATAAGATATGCTATTATATAGTGTAGTAAAACTAAAAATTTAGAAAGAAGGAGTCGAATATAAATTTAATTTATATTAATTTTGATTATGGAAAAAAGTAAAGTTATGCAAATTATTAGTGATGAGACACTAACATATTCTCAACAAGTATTAGCTCTTGCTCGACTTGCAGAATCGTCAGATACAACTCTTAAAAGAAATCCGTTATGGGACAAAGCTTTAAAAGAAGGTAAGGTATGTGATTTAAATGAAGGTTATGCTCCTTATAGACCACGTTATATTTTACCTGATTATAATATTTTAATGAAAAAAGGTTGTAAGTTTCTTGAACTAGATCCTGCTAAGTCATTATTAGAAGCTTGTAATAATTTATTAATTTTTTATAAGCATTTACCATCAATAACATCATACCCTGTCTATTTAGGTAATTTTACTGAATTATTTATGCCTTGGGATGATGAAGCTTCAAATCCTCAAACTAAAGAAATTTTAAAATTATTTTTAAAGC
Organism: uncultured Clostridium sp.; assembly: GCA_964524125.1. Taxonomy (GTDB): domain Bacteria; phylum Bacillota_I; class Bacilli_A; order Acholeplasmatales; family Anaeroplasmataceae; genus CAG-307. The sequence continues at coordinate 11,459 of CAZGBY010000034.1, read as the reverse complement.
ATATTGATAAAACTTTATGTGATTCCTTTGTACATGCTAATATTGGGCCTAAGGATTCTAAAATCACAAGAATTATTCTTGAATTAACTAAAGAAATGCAGCTGGCAATTCCTAATATTACATTATTGTATGATGAAGATATTACTCCTACTGATCTAGCAATTGTATCAATTGATACAATGCTGTATACATCTAAACCATCATTTGCTAATCATAAAATGTATAGCTTAGAGCATAAAAATAATCCATATGGTATTGCGTCATGCTATAACGCACTTAATATTGGAGGAGGTGGCTATACTCTTCCAAGATTACGTTTATATGAAATTAGCACGGAGGCTAAAGATATTGATGATTTTATGAATAATATTTTACCAAAATATGTTAATCTTATTCTTGAAAATATTGATCAAAGAATTAAATTTATTGTCGAAGAGTCTAGTTTTTTTAAATCTAATTTTCTAATTAAAGAAGGTTTTGTTGATAGAGAAAAGTTTACAGGTATGGTTGGTGTAGTTGGCGTTGCTGAATGTACTAATAATCTATTAGGAATTACTGATAAGGCCAAAGGATTTGGGCATAATGATAAAGCACAGGAGATTGCGGCTAAAATTTTAAGTAAAATTGAGGAAATGGTTAATAACCATAATGGACTTTATTGCTCAAAGTGTGATAATAAGTATCAAATGCACGCACAAGTAGGAATTGATACTGATGGTACTGATGATGCACCTGGTTGTCGTATTCCAGTAGGCTATGAGCCTGAGTTTTATAAGCATTTAATGATTGAATCAAAACTTCACAAGTATTTTCCATGTGGAGTTGGTGATATATTTAAATTTGATCAAACATGGCTAAATTCTAAGGAAGCTATATTAGATATAATAAAGGGGTCATTTAATTCAGGTCTTCGTTATTTTACAGCCTATAATCAAGATAATGATGTTGTAAGAGTGACAGGATATCTTGTTAAAAAAAGTGAAATCGATAAGCTAACTCTTGGAAATCAATCAATTAATAATTGTACTATTTTTGGTAAGGGTGCCAAAGAAAGAGGTCACGCTTTAGAGCGTAAAGTCTATGGAAATAGTTCCAATTAATCGTATCATAAATTTTTCTAATGTAGATGGGCCTGGAAATAGGATGGCAATTTTCTTTCAAACTTGCCCCTTTAGATGTCTATATTGTCATAATCCAGAAACAATTAACGCTTGTAAAAACTGTGGAATATGTGTGACTAAATGCCCTGTTGGTGCCTTAAAACAGATTGATGGACGTGTTATTTGGGATTCTTCAAAGTGTGTATCATGTGATACATGTATACACGTTTGTCCAAACTCATCAAGTCCTAAGGTAGTTATGATGAGTGTTGATGATTTACTAAATAAAATTAAGGAAGTAAAGCCATTTATTAGGGGGATAACCGTTTCGGGTGGAGAATGTACTAATTTTGCATCTTTTTTGGAAAAACTATTTAAAGAAGTTAAGAAACTTGGATTGACATGTCTTATTGATTCTAATGGTGCACATGACTTAAGTAAATTTGAATCTTTAATTGATTTATCAGATGGTGTAATGCTCGATGTGAAAGCAATTGACCCTGTTTTTCATCAATTTTTAACGGGAAAAACAAATGAAATTGTTTTGAAAAATTTACATTATCTTTTAAATAAAAATAAATTAGAAGAGGTAAGAACAGTGATTTTACCTAATTATGATGAGCAAAATATAAATACAGTGAAGGAGGTTTCTAAAATAATTGGTTCTAAAGTTAGATATAAATTATTAAAATATCGTTATTTTGGAGTCAAAGATGAAGGACTTTCTTATTTTGGTAGAGTAATTGTAGATGATGATACATTAAATAAAATGAAAGATATTGCAACTCAAAATGGATGTAATTCTACTCAAATAATTTAAAATAGACATTGGATTTCCAGTGTTTATTTTTGTGTTTTTCCAAAAACAAATATAATATTAAAATGTGGAAAGTTTTATTTAAGAAATTTTAATAATTCAAGTAAAAATAAATGAAAAATAATAAACTTTATAGTATAATTAATATACTTTACATAGCGTAGGAGAATAGTTATGAAAAAAGAGAAAAACTTAATGTCATTAAAATATTTATTAATATTATCAATACCAATATTTATAGAACTATTATTACAATTAATTGTAGGTTATGCCGATCAGTTTATGATGTCAGACTATGCTAATGCAGTTAATGGGATAACAAATGCCAATACAATTAATAATGTACTTATAAACGCTTTTACAGTATTTACATCTGCGTCTATTATTTTAATTACTCAATATAAAGGTGCAAAAGATAAAAGAAGTGAAAATAGTATATATAGTGTAGCTTTTTACTTTAACTTTTTCTTATCATTATTATTTTCTGTAATAATTTTACTTTGTTCTAAATTATTTTTATCTTGGATTAATGTACCAGACCTTGCATTTAAAGATGCTTATATATATCTAATGATTACTGGTGGTCTTTTATTTTTCCAAACTGCCTCATCTACATTATCAGCTTTTTTAAAAGCGAATAGTCTAATGAAAGAATCCATGATTATAAATGGAATTGTTAATATTTTAAATATTATAGGTAATTATTTTTTAATTAAATATTTTTCTAAATATGACTTACCAATTCTTGGCGTAGCACTTTCTAGTGCTATATCAAGAATTATTGGATTTATATTAATGTTAATAATATATATTAAAAAAGTAGGTGTACATTTAAGTATAAAGGTATTTACTCATGATTTTACTTATACAGGATATAAATTATTAAAATTAGGAGCTCCATCAGGAGGAGAATCACTATCTTATAATTCCTCTCAAATATTAATTCAACTTTGTGCAAATTCCATTGTTATTTACAATAATAACGTTGAAATGGGAAATATTAAAACATATGCATCAATGTTTGCGATGGTAACATATATGGCCACATCTGCAATATCTCAAGCTATGCAAGTTATCATAGGTGAACTTCTAGGGGCTGGTAAGCTTGAAGATACTAACAAAAAAGTATATCAAACTACTATTATATCTTTAATATCTTCAACATTAATAGCTATTTTATTCTTTATATTCTCAGATTATGCATTTGGGCTATTTAAAGTTACAGATTTAGAACTGCTTAAACTTGGTAAGAAAATAATGTTTGTAGAAATCTTCTTAGAAATAGGACGTGCAGTAAATATTGTGCTTGTTCGTTCTTTACAAACCTCAGGAGATGTAATGTTCCCTACAATACTTGCGATTATCTTTTGTTGGTTAGTTGCGGTACTTGGTTCTTTTATATTAGGTTCTTATACATTCTTAGGTTTAGGACTTTTAGGTATATGGATTGCGATGGCAATAGATGAACTATCTCGTGCTATAATATTTATTATAAGATGGCTTAGTGGTAAATGGAAAAGATATAATATAACTTCATAAATAATTATAAAAATTAATTTTATAATACTATAACTATTTTTAATTTAAACAAAATATGATAATATTAATTAAATAGGTGATTAATTATGACATTACAACAATTAAAATATGTAATTACTATTGCAAATACAGGTTCTTTACATACAGCTGCTTCAGAACTTTATATATCACAACCTAACTTATCTAAAGCTATTAAAGATTTAGAAAATGAAATGGATATAATAATATTTAATCGAACTAACAAAGGTGTAATACTTACAGATGAAGGAACAAAATTCTTATCATATGCTCGTCAAGTAGTAGAACAAGCTTCATTACTTGAAGATACATATAAAAATAAAGAAAGTATAAAAAGAATATTTGCAATATCTTCTCAACATTATGGTTTTGTTGTAAATGCGTTTGTTAAATTAGTAGAAGAATTAGGTAAAGATAAATATGAATTTTCATTAAGAGAATGTAAAACTTATGATGTAATAAATGATGTTCGTGATGGAAGAAGTGAACTTGGTGTACTTTATTTATCTAAGTTCAATCAAGAAATTATTAAAAGAGTAATTTCTTCTAATAATTTAGAATATAAGTTTTTATTTGAAGCTAAACCTCACGTTCTTATTTCTAAGAATCATCCTCTTGCAAGTCGAAAAAAATTAAAACTATCTGATTTAAATAACTATCCAAGGCTTAGTTATGATCAAGGCTTAAATAACTCATTTTATTATTCTGAAGAACCACACGCACTTGAAATGGTATCTAAAAATATAGTCGTATCCGATAGAGCTACATTATTTAATATATTAATAGGTTTAAATGGTTATACTATATCATCAGGTATGATTTCATCAGAACTTGATGGTAATAATATTATATCTATTCCACTTGATTCAACAGAAATCATGGATTTAATATATATTTATGATGCAGATAAACCTATGAAAGAAATTACTAAACAATATTTAGAAATATTAAAAAATATAACTAATATTAAATAATAAAGGTGTATTATGAATTATTTATATGAAAAACTAAAACAATATTATAGTGATGATTTAATTGAAGAGATTATAAAAGGTATGAATAAAAGACATACTACTTTTAGAATTAATACTTTAAAATCAAATGAAGAAGTACTTAAAGAATTAGATTCAAATAATATTAAATATATTAAATCTAATTTATATGAAAATGCATATATATTACTAGATAAAAATGAAAAATCATTAGAAGAACTTTCATGCTATAAAGAAGGCAAAATATATCTTCAAAGCTTATCATCTATGATGCCAGCACTTTGTATGACATTAAAGGAAAATTCTACAATATTAGATATGGCATCTGCTCCAGGTGGTAAAACTACTTTAATGGCTCAACTTTCTAATAACAAATGTCAAATTACTGCTTGTGAGATTAATAAATTAAGATGTGAAAGATTAAAATATAATGTATCACTGCAAGGAGCCACGTCTGTTTATGTAATGAATCAAGATGCTAGATTTTTGGATTCTTTCTTTTCTTTTGATGAAATATTACTTGACGCACCTTGTTCTGGTAGTGGTACAAGATTTAATACTTTAAAATCTTTAGAAGGATTGACTGATATATTAGTTAATAAATCAATTAAATCTCAAACTGCACTACTTAAAAAAGCGTATAATATACTTAAGAAGAATGGTACTATACTATATTCTACATGTTCTATATTTAAAGATGAAAATGAAAATGTAGTATTATCTGCTTTAAAGGGTAAAAACTATGAGGTAATACCTTTATCATTTTCTTCAAATGATATTAAATACTTACCTTCAACTATTAAAGGGGCTTTAACTATAATGCCTACAGATTTATATGAAGGCTTCTTTATGATAAAAATAAAAAAATTAGATAATTAAGGAGAACGATTATGCAAGAATGGAATTTACAACAAGTTTATAAAACTATAGAAGATTGGAATAAAGATTTTGAATTACTATCCCTTAAAATTAATGATGTAATTAATTATAAAGGCAAGTTAAATACTAAAGAAGGTATTGAAGGATATTATATATTTGAAGAAGAAATATCTAAATTATTAGATAAATTATATTCTTATGCTCAAATGTCTTTTGATAAAGATCAAAAGAATTTAAAATACCAAGAATTAGTAGGTAAAGTTATAAATATACTTATTAAATATCAATCTTTAACTGCATTTGTTAAAGATGAAATTTTAAAAGAAACTTATGATTTATATAAAGAATATTCTAAAGAATCTTTAAAGATTAAAGAATATTTATTTATTATTAAAAGAATCTTTGATTCTAAAGAACATATTTTACCACCACAATGTGAAAAGATTATTTCTAATTATGGACTAGTAACTAATTCTTTTTCAAATTTATATTCAGCGCTTCAAAATAGTGATTTTGAACAAAAAGAGATTTTATTATCAACTGGTGAAAAGGTTAGTGTATCTGCTAATAATTATACTTCAATTCTTTCATCTAGTAAAAATCAAGAAGATAGAAAGAAAGTATTTGAAACTCAATATTCTTACTATGATAATCATAAAAATACATTAGCTTTAATTTATAAAGGAGTAGTTGATTCTAATATAGCTTTAATGAAATCTAAAGGTTATAAAACATTCTTAGATGCTCATTTAGAAGATGAACATATTCCATCTAGTGTATATACTTCTTTAATTAAAACTGCAAGAGAAAATACAGCACCTTTAAAAAGATATATTAAATTAAGAAAAAAATATTTTAATTTAGATGAATATCATACATATGATAGAATGTTGTCTTTTTCAGATGCTAAAGTAGAGTATCCTTATGAAAAAGCATATAATGATGTACTAGAATCATTAAAAGTTATGCCTAAAGATTTTCAAGAACATGCTAAGATAGCTTTAGAAGAAGGTAGAGTAGATGTTAAACCTACAGCTAATAAAAGAAGTGGAGCTTATTCATCTCATATTGAAGGGTTTGGTCCATTTATTTTATTAAATCATACTGATGATTTAGAATCAGCATTTACATTAGCACATGAATGTGGACATTCTATTCATACTTTATATTCAACCGAAAATCAACCATATGCAACTAAAGATTATCGTATATTTGTAGCTGAAATACCTTCTACTTTAAATGAACAATTATTCCTTGATTATTTACTTAAGAATAGTTGTGATAAATCATTAAAACTTCAAGCTGTATGTAAAGCTATAGATAATATAGTATCTACATTCTATAGACAAACCCTATTTGCAGATTTTGAATATCAAGCTCATGAAGCTGCACTTAATGGTGAAGAAATTAATTATGAATTACTTTCTGATTTAATGAAAAAATTATATATGGATTATTATGGTATTGATTTAGATACTGAACCTTTAAAGAAATTAGTGTGGGCATATATTCCTCATATGTATTTTTCTCCATTTTATGTATATCAATATGCAACTTGTTTTTCTGCAAGTATGAAGATTTATGAAAATATTAAATCAGGAAATAAAGAAGCACTTGATAAGTATTTAAATATGCTTAAAGCTGGATGTTCTTCATATCCTATTGATGTTGTTAAATTAAGTGGTGTTGATTTAACTGAAAAAGAACCATTTATTTCAGTTTGTAATAAACTTGATAGTTTACTAGATGAACTTGAAGAATTAATTAAATAATTATTGATTAAGCACCATTTTAATATAGTGGTGTTTAAAGAATTTATCTATTACAGACTGGAGAAAATAATATGAAATGTTTTACTATATATCAATTAATGTATTTAATTATTGAAGAATTAAACGATGAAAACCCGCAAGAAAATGTTATCTTATTTTTATCAGATGCTAATCCTTTTATGAGACAAGGCGAACATTCGGTTGACGAAGTGGTTTATGAGGAATTTAAAGAAAAGTTTTATAAATTTAATGATGAGTCAAAATATTCATATTATTTTATTTGTGATTATTTGAAAAATATTGATGAATATTATGGAGATGTTTTTTCGACTTTTAATCAAATTGATATTGATGAGTATATTGATACATGCAATAATATTTTACAAAATTATAAAGATAATCTGAAATATATTTAGAATTTTTTGGGTATTTTCTTATGATTTAAAAATGGTGCTGCAAAAACACGCAAATTGATAATAAACGTAATAATACTATTTCCTTTATTAATACCAATAAACTCTATAAATAATCAATTCAAAGTTTGTCTTTTCGTGCACAAATGACTGAAAAAAGTTTGCCTTTTCGTGCAAAAAAGTATAATTTATTTGCAAAATGATCTTTAGTTTGAGGGTTATAATATTTTAAAAAAACTAGAGCGTGTAAAGTTCTAACAAAATTATGCGATAAAGGCATAATTGAATGTATAGGTAGTCGTCCTAGTAGTAAATATGTTATTAAACCTTAACAATAGTGAACGATAATCATAAAAAAATTTAAATATCTCAGTAATATTAGGCACCATTTTATATTGGTGCTTAAATTATTTTGTAGATTATTATATTAATTGTGAAGTTTTTATTAATTTATTAGGATAGTATATATAGATTTGATACAGTTTTAATTGAGAAAGTTATAATAATTATGATAAAATATTTAATAGATATAAGATATAGAAAATACTAAATCAAGTAAGAAGATAATATTTTCTAAAAAAATTAAATTGTCGCTTTAAAAGCGACCAATTAAATATTTATTATGATAAAATAAAGTTGTAAATAAGATATGCATGCAATATTTACTATTTTAAATATAAGGAGTTTTGTATTATGAAAAAGATTAATGTTACAGTAAAAGAAAAGACTATATTAGAATTACAAGAAGATGCTAAAGCAGGAGATATTATTGATTTAAAAGAATTAGTTGAAGTTGATACTTCATATATTGATTCAATTATTAAATCAGGTAAAGATGAGGTTTATAATTCTAAATTAAAAGAATTTGAAGAAAAAATCAGTGCTCAGAATGAACTTAAACTTCAAGAATTAAAAAATACTATTAAACAATTAGAAGAATCTAATAAAACTAATATTAGTTTAAAGGAAAAAGAATTAGAAACTAAGTATAAAGAAACTATTTTAAATTTACAAAATGAAATTAATAGTGAAAAAGAAAAGTCTAAAAATGATTTATCTAATAAAGAAAAAGATATAACTTTAAAGTATCAAGAAGAAATTACTAATTTAAAAAATATAATTACAGATATTACAAAATCTAAAGAATTAGAACTTGAAAATATTAAAGTTCAATATGAAAATGATAAGAATTCAATCATTGCTAAATCTAATTCAACCTATAAAGATTTAGAAAATAAATATAATAATCTACTTCAATCTAAAGACCAAGAATTATCTAATAATAAATTATTAATTGAAAATCAGTATTTAAAACAAATTGAAGATTTAAAGAATGAAAAAGAACTTATTAAAGTAAATCATTTAAATGAAATTAATTCTTTAAAATCAAGTTATGAACTTGATATAACTAATAAGTTAAATGATTTAAATAATAAATATAAAGAAGAACTTCAAATTAAAGATAATAAAATCTTACAACTTCAAAATCAAAAATCTATGTTAAATGTTAAACAATTAGGTGAATCTTTAGAATCTTTATGTGATAATGAAGTAAGATCTTATATGCAAAATGGAATGTTTAATTGTACTTGGGAAAAAGATAATGACTCTATTAAATATGAAGGTGAATCTAAAGGATCTAAAGCAGATTTTATCTTTAAAGTTTATGCTGATCATAACCATAATCAAAATGAAGAAATTGCATCTGTATGTCTAGATATGAAAGATGAAAGTCCTGATACTAAGACAAAACAAACTAATCAACATTATTATAATCAATTAGATATTAATCGTAAGAAGAAAAACTGTAAGTATGCTGTACTTGTAAGTAATCTAGAACTTGATAAACCTTCTATTTTACCAATTTATAAAGTTATAGAATATGAAAATATGTATGTAGTAAGACCTGCATATTTAATGACTTTCTTAAATATGGTTGCGTCTTTATCTTCTAGATTTAGTGATTTATTATTAAGTAATAATAAAGAAGCTTTATTACTTAAAGATAAGACAGATTTAATTAATGAATTTGATGCTTTAAAATTAACTTATTTAGATAAACCACTTGAATCATTAGAGAAGAATATTCAATCTATTTTAAAGTCTTCTGATACTATTAGAAAAGCTGCAAGTGAAATAGATTTGACTTGTGATAAGATTACAACTAATTTTATCAATAAGATGCAAGATAAGATTGATAAGTTTGAATTAAAACTTAATAAAAGTATTATTAAGAATTTAGATTAGTTATGAATACTTATTATATAAGATATGATAGTAATAGAAATGTTTATTTAATAGTTAATCATGAAAATGTAGTTATATCTATACAAAAAACATATATAGCAGCTGTTAATTATTTAAAAACATTGAAATGATAAATACATAAAGGAATTTTAGGTTATCTAAAGTTCCTTTATGTATTATTTATGATATGATAAAACATTTACTACTTATTGCCAAAGTGTTGAAGTTTGAACACAAAGTGTTGAAGTTTGAACACTAATTGTTGAAGTTTGAACACTAATTGTTGAAGTTTGAACACTAATTGTTGAAGTTTGAACACAAAATGATGGTGGTTTGATGTTGGAGTTAATAATGTTGATAAGTTAATGAAAGAAATATCTGATGATATCACTGATAAAATATTACCTGATTGTAAGAAGTTTGTTCATCCATCTGCTTTTTTAGAAGATGGTAAAATGATTATTAAAGTAGAAGTGAGTAAAGGTACTTCTTTGTATTACATTAAAAAGTATGGTAGGAGTTCATCTGGTTGTTATGTAAGAATTGGTACAACTTGTAAAAGTATGAGTGAAGAAGAAATTGAAAATAGATATGTTCAAAGTATAATTGTTCCTGAGAAAACAATTAAAGATATTCCTGTTTTAAGAAATGATTATACTTTCTTAAAATTAAAACAATATCTTATTGAAAAAGGTATTCATATAAATGAAGAAACATTTTATAGTAATTTCAAATTAAAAACTGAAGACGGAAGGTTTAATCTGTTAGCTGATATTTTAGCAGATGAAAATATGAATTCTATTAAAGTAGCAGTTTTTAAAGGAAATGATAAATCAGAATTCATAAAGCGAAATGAATATGGATATACTTGTTTAATAGATTCACTTGAGAAAGTAATTAATTATTGTGATGCTTTAAATGAAACTTTTATTGATCTTTCTGTTAGACCTAGAAAAGAACAAAGATTATTAAGCAGTGAAGCATTTAAGGAAGCTTGGATCAATGCGTGCGTTCATAATAAATGGTCAGAAGAACTGGCTCCTGCTGTTTATTGGTTTGATGATAGGTTAGAAATTGTATCATATGGTGGAATACCTAAGAATCTTACAAAAGAAGAATTTTTATCTGGTAAAACAGAACCAGTTAATAAAGACTTAATGAATATATTTTTACAATGTGGAATTGTAGAACATTCAGGTCATGGTGTTCCTATTGTTGTTAAAAAATATGGAGAACATGCATACACATTTTCAAAAAACATGATAACAGTTACTATTCCATTTAATAAAAAGAAAAATGTGGGTGTAAATGTGGGTGTAAATTTAAATAATACGCAAGAAATGATTTTTAATCTCATTAAGAATAATCCGAAAATTACATATATAGAATTAGCGAAACATATTAGTAAATCTGAAGAAACAATTAGAAGAAATATTAAGGTATTAGTTAATATGCAATTAATAAAGCGTGTTGGTTCTGATAAATCAGGTCACTGGGAAATAAAAGACTAATAACATATATGAATTAAATTAGCATCGATAGAAATATAGAAATTTGGTTTTTATTTATAGATGAAGTTAATAACTTGAATAATTAATTAAATTATAAATTTTAATTAAGGAATTTTAGGGTTCTCTAAAATTTACGGCGTAGAGAAGAATAATCGACTTTAAAAAAATCGG
>CAZGBY010000033.1:0-18350 GCA_964524125.1 uncultured Clostridium sp. | reverse complement strand
AATTTATTAATATTAAATTCCGATTTTTATTAAAAATATAGTTGCAATTTACACTTAGTTTCCTATTTTTATCATTATTATACTAAAATTTACACAACTCATTATACTACATTAAATCTAATTTAATTCTTTATTATCTTTTTAAACATATGATCACTATATTTACCTATATCAGATATTAAATTTATATTATGTTCATCACAAATCTCAAACGCGTATTCTTTAATCAAACTCTTCTCGATTATTTTATTATCAGCAGTTTCAATCCATGGACGTTCCATATGTGTGAACTTTTCTAACACATCTGCACTATAACATCCAAAATATTTTATAACTGCATCACAAATTTCAAGCAAATCTTTATCTAGTGTAAATTTACACTCTTTATCATTTATAATAACATTAAATCCGTAACCTTTATATTGGTAATATATTTTACCAAATACAGGACCATGAATCCATTTTTTACAACAACTGGAAAATGGAGAAAAATTTAAAAACTTAAATGAAAATAATTGAATATAATACAAAATCTTTTGCAAACCTTTTGGAGTGACATCTAGCTGCGAAATTATATAAGTTGAAACCTCGTAAATTTTATCATCTTCTATATTTTCTTCATCAAGTAATTTAAGTATTACTTTTAAAGATTTTTTAAAAGCTAAGTCACTAATATTACCTTTGTTTGTCATCAAAAAAGCATAATATATTTCAGGTTCGTTTAAAATTCTCTTTAATAATATCGAATTCTTTTTAGATGGAATGTAATCAGCAAGATATCTAGTGATTGTAATTTCACCAAAGCCTAACAATAAAGATAATGGTCTTTTTCCAATATTATACTTTTCTAATATTTGACCAATTTCTTCTTTAGTTATTATTTCGTTTTTTTTCCTATATTCTTCTTCAAATTGAGCTTGGTTATAATCTTCAACTTCATCAATGAGTATTTCCTCTTTACAATAACAGCAAATAGCTTTTTTTCCTTTATACTTTAATTTGACTTCTTCATCTTCATATTCATATTCTACATCTATAATTTTATACTTTACATTTTTTTTACAATTAGCACAATATGTAATATTCATTTTTATTTCCTCCAGTATATCATTAAAATTCAGCCTCATGAAAAGATATTATAGGAATTATTTCATTCTCTAATAACTTGATTTTTATATATATTCTAACTTTCTCTATTTCACCATGAAAATTTATTAAATTTTTATCAACGAAAAAAATAATTATAGCTCCTTGCCCATATTCATCCTTATTTCTGTCATCATCTATTCTTACAAATGAAGAATAATCTAAATTAAATAATATGTTACTTATAGCAGTCGGATTCAATCTAAATTTACGCATAAATTGCCTATTTTTAGGTCTTGCACTAATTTTATAACCATTATTTTTATCGCTTCAATCACTTTAAACACTATATTAGTTTTAAGCTGCACTTCTAAACTATTCCCATTTACACCATCGCCTTTTTGTTCCATTCATACACTTTTAGTATAACAAAACTATATTACAATGTCGAACGATTTTGTGTATCACTGATACATTTAATAATTTTCTTTCATTTTTTTATTTATCCATTTATAAACAACAGTAATTGAATTTAAATCATTAATAATTGCTTTAAGTATCATAACGTTTTTACCTCTTTTGTATTAGGGATTACAATTTTTAATAAAGAGACTATTCGCCTTTTTTATAAATAATAATTTTTCGATAACAAAGTACACCTCATTTAAATACATTCATAAAAAAAAGCCCCTTATTACAAGAGGCAAATAAAATTATAACCAACTAATATAACCGATTACAGCTAATATTGCAAAAAGTACAAAGAATATTTCAAGAACTAATTTAAATGTCTTATTTATATTCAAAGTAGATAACCATAACCATCCACATATTGAGGCTACAATTGTTAAAGCAATTGTTGCAAGTCCCTTAAGTTTACCTAAAAAACTCCAACTTGCACCAATTGAACCTAAAAGCCATGCACATCCACTACAGAATAATGCTACAAATGCACAAAATCCTATAAACCATAAAACTCCATCATATTTTTTCATTTATTTTTACCTCCATATTTTATAAATCAATTATATATCAAATCACGTTCGTTTTCTATATTTTTTGGTTAAATTTTAAATTATTTTTTTCTTTATTTAATTCTTTTGCAATTTTCATAATTTCAATAGCGGATTTATCCTACCCATGCTTTTCTATTTTATAAAAATTGGATAATTAACACGTGCTAAATATACATATAATTCCAATAATTATTCCAAATAAAAATGTTAAAGTGCTAACAAATAACTTTCATAACCATCCACATACCACACCTATAATTAAGGCTATCATAATGTCAAAAGTATAAGTAAAAATAATTAATGGTAATTTAGATTTATTATCTAATTGCCTTAAATCTTGTACCTTTGTAGTATCCTTCTTAGAATATTCATTTACAATATGTTCTGCATAAATTTTATTTGTATTCATTTTAAAATTTCCACCTTATTAATTCCAAACATATGATATATTATTTAAAAATTTAGTTAAACTAAAAATAAAAGGTGTTTTGTACTTCTTATTACAATTTATATATAACATAATAAAATTTATATTTACCTCTTCTTTCAAATTTTACCATATTTTCTTTTTCTAACTTATTTAATATTTTTCTTATTGTAGGTTCTGATAGTTTTATATCTTTTGCAATATCTTTAATGCACAGTCTATCAGCTGATAATATTTCATTTTGATATAATAACCATAAAACATCTTTTTCCATTTTAGATAAATTAGATTTATTTACAATATTAGTAACATTGTTTAGTTCAACACATTTTATTGTCAAATAATCAAGAGTATTTTCAAAGCCTTTTTTAACAATATCTAAAAACTCATAGACAAATGTTGTAATATCTCCTTTATTATATTTACTATTAGTCTTTATAAATGCATCATAATATTGTTTTTGATTGTCTTTTATTGCCATACTTAGAATAAATGCAGATAACGGATTAAAATATTGTTTTAAATAAGCTGAACTAATATATCTATTTGTTCTACCATTACCATCATAAAACGGATGAATATATGAAAATACATAATGAAAAATCGAAATACGAATCAAAGGATTAATTGATGAATCATTTAAGAATCTTATTACTTCTTCTAGCATATTCGATATATTACTTTCAGGCACAATTCCTTCATGAATAACTTTTCCTGAATAATTATTTAAAATATCTACACCATTTCTTCTAAATAACACTCCATCAAGTTCATTTTTAGGATCTTCATCTATTATATCATCATATACTAATTCATCATAAATCGTTCTAATATCTTTTAAACTACTAATTTTAATATAGTCATTATTAATAAGTAATAAATATTTATTTATAATACTAATTAATTTTTTTCTTTTAATTTCAACATTTCTTTTCAAAGAATAAATTATTGATGTAATCTCCTTTCTTGTTGAAATAATACCTTCTATTTCATTAGTATATAATATTTCTTCTATCAAAGTCTTTTTTATTATCAAATCATTTGTATATTTTGGCATTAAATATATTTTTTGTGATATTTCTTTGTCAAGCGTAGAAATATCCATAACTAAATTTATAATATCCTTATGGAAAAAAAAGAATGCTTTATATCCTTCGATTTTAAAATTTAAGTAATAACTATTTTCCGAATAAAATCTTTGATTATAAATTTCATTATATTTATTTTTATCTTGAAAATATAATTTAAAAAGCGACTTTTTCCACATATAACATCACCACAATATTATTATACGAGCAATAAAAATCAATGTCAACGAAAGAAATAAATATTTTTTTCGTTGAATTTAAAAAGATAATTAAAATAAATAAAAAAAACGTCTATTTTTTTCAATGAACCGTTAATAATGTTTATTTAAAAATAAAAAAGTGCTCACTTTAATGAACACCATAATTTCTAATCAAATTTATATGTTTTATTTTCTTTATCGATATCTTCTTCTTTAATATAATTTTCTCGTTTAGAATAGTTAAACACACCTAAATTAAGTTCTTTATCACCTAACATACAAATTCTACATATAGCAGGAGATAACACGGCAGAAATGCCAACTTCAAGAACAAATGATACACCAAATAAACTTATAAGTATAGCTCCAGCACTATTACCTAACATAGGTAAAAAGAATATAACTTCTCCAATCCTAAATGTAAGAGAATTTATAACAGGACATAAAATAGCAGCTAAAACCATAGCCAAGTACATATTTTTATTTCTTAGTATTTTACAAATAATACCAGATACAAATCCTGCAAGAGTACCTTTAGAAAGTACAAGTATTAATGTACCAATTATACTATATTCAAAAAACACAGCACAAGATGGATCTATAAGTAATATAAACGCCCCCCACACAAATCCAACAATTGCCCCACCAGAAGGTCCTAATAAGATAGCACTTATTGCAATAGGAACTAACGCAAGCGCAATAGGATATCCTCCAATACTAAAATTGTTCGCAATAGCTTGAAGTACTACTGATATTGCACAAAATATCGCAAGTAATACAAGCCTTACAATTTGTTTTTTCCTTTTCATATTAAATTCCTCACTTTCCAGACCACAAAGGGTTCCATAAGCATTTTCATTATACTCTTTTTTTTATTTTGTACAAGATTTTTTTAAAACTATGATATAATAATTTAGGAGTTGATATTATGGCACTAGATGGAATCTTATTTTATAAGTTAGCAAAAGAACTTAAATATTTATGTACTGGTAAAATAAATAAAATTCAGGAAGCGTCTAATTGTGAATTTTTATTTACAATTAGAAGAAATAAAGAAAATTACAAATTATTAATTTCTTTATCAGCAAATTATCCACGTGTTCATTTAACCGAACAAAATTATGATTTCCCTAAAGAACCTAAAAGTTTTACTATGTTTTTAAGAAAATATTTTGAAGGTTCTCAAATAAATGACATTTTAACAAATGAAACAGATAGAGTAATGATTATTAAAACATCTAAATATAATGAACTTGGTGATTTTGAAAATAAATCATTAGTTATTGAAATATTAGGTAGATATTCAAATTTAATAATTCTTGAGGGTGATAAAATATTAGAATCATTTCATCATTTGGGTTTAGGTGAATTAAGAGTTATTTTACCAAATGCTAAATATACATTTCCTGATACTTTAAACAAAGTAAATCCTTTTAGTTTAACATATGAAGAATTTATAGATAAGTTTAAGAATTTAGAAAGCCCAAAAGATGCATGTAATAAAATACTTGGTTTATCTTTAAAATGCGCTATAAAAGCTTTTGATACATCAAATCCTATACAAACTTTATACAAATTAATAAATGAAAACACACCATGTCTAACAAAAGATAATAAAACAGATATTACATACTTTAAAGAAGAAAATTCTATCGAATACGAATCTTTTTCTAAATTATTAGATACTTATTACAAGGAAGAATCTTTAAAAGAAAGAATAAAAGCTAAAACAGGTAATATTGAGTCATTTATTGATAAACAACTTAAAAAATTAGAAAGTAAATTATCTAAATTAAAATTAGATATTGATAATTCAGATAATCAAGATAAATATAGATTATTTGGAGAATTATTAATTGCGAATAATTATCAAAAGGGACATACTAAAAGTATTGATGTATTAAATTATTATACAAATGAAATGATTACTATTCCTTTAGATGAAAAATTAGACATTATGGGTAACTCTAAATTATATTTTAAAAAATATCAAAAAGCTAAAAATGCTAAATTTCATCTAGAAGAACAAATCAAAATAGTAAATAATGAAATAGAATACTTTAAAACTTTAAAAGTTCAAATTCAAATTTGCGATTTAAAAGACGCTCTTGAAATCCAACAAGAGTTAATTGATAATAAATACATGTTATTACGTCAAAAACCTGAAAAACTTCAAAAAACTAAAATAACTACATATATCTTACCTTCAGGTAATACTGTACTTGTTGGAAAAAATAATATTCAAAATGATTTAGTTACTAATAAACTTGCTCGTCCAAATGAAATGTGGTTTCATACAAAAGATATACCTGGAAGTCATGTACTTCTTCAAACATCACAAGAACCTCAAGAAGATGAAATTAGACTTTGTGCTAATATAGCAGCTTATTTTTCACAAGCTAGAGATTCTTCTTCTGTCGCAGTAAATTATACTAAAGCTAAAAATATAAAAAAAATACCAGGACATAAAGGTTGTTTCGTATCCATTAAAGGAGAAAAAACAATTTATATTGATCCTGATATTAATATTATTAATAAATTAGAACTTAAATAAGCATTTCTTTAAGTTCATTATATGAAGCGTCAAATGTGTGTAACATTGACGCTATTTTTTCTTTTAAAACGATATTTTCTTTTAAAGAAGCTAAAATGGGTAGAGTTTCATTATAAAGTAATTCCATACCTAAATTTAATGTTATACCTTTTAAGGTATGAATTAAAGAATATAATTTACTATTCATATAATCATTATAATTTAAATATTCATTATCTAAACTTGTAAGTACTTCTTCTTTAAAATTCTTATAATTATCTAAAAAAGAAGATCCTACTTTTTTAAATATTATATCCATATTACCTAAATATGACATTGCGACTTCATAATTAATATATTTATTCAAATTAAATCACCTTTTTAATTAATTTCATATCCATTATTTGTTTTTCTAATTTTAGTATTATAAAATGCTTCAATACCATTAATTAAAATATCTGTATCCTTACATCCAGCAGTTTCACAAGATGAATGCATTGCAAGTTGTGCAAGACCTATATCTACAGATGGAATTGTAAGTTGAGATAAAGATATAGCACCTAGTGTTGAACCACCTCTAACATCTGATTTATTAGTAAAATCTTGATATTTAATATTGTTTTTCTTAAAAATAGATTTAAGTATAGCTGATGTTAGTCCATCTGTTGTATATGACTGATTAGCATTATGTTTAATTACAATACCTTCATTCATATAAACTTTATTTAATTTATCAGTTTTTGCAATATCATTAGGATGAACAGCGTGGGCATTATCACAAGATATTAAAATACCATTAGCTATACTTCTTGATAAAGAATCACAAGACGCATTCAATGCATTAAATATTCTTTTTATATTTCTTATCATGAAATCCGATGAAGCACCTTGTTTAGTTTTTGATCCTACTTCTTCATTATCAAAAGATATATAAATATTTAAATCATTTGAATTATTAGATTTGATAAAACCTTCAAGTGTTAAATACGCACTTTCTAGATTATCTATTTGAGGAGCCATAAAATATTCACGATTTGATCCTATAATACTTCCTCTATAACGATTATATATTTGTAGGTCATATGATAGTATTTTAGATTTATCTACATTTAACTTCTTAGCAATTAAATCATCTAAATTAGTATCTTTATTTCCTAAAAGTGGAAGTAGATCTATTTGTTCATTATATTTCTTGCCAGTATTTACTTCTCTATTAAAATGGATACATTCATTTGGAATAACAAGCATATCATAATCAAAATCTAAAAGTTCTTCTTTGACGAAGTTATCATCTTCGATAAATACTCTACCTGCTAAAGATAGAGGTCTGTCAAAGAATGATGAATATATAGGCCCACCATATACTTCTATATTTAAAGATGAATAAGCATCTTGAACAAGTTGATTATTAGGTTTAACTTTAAAAGTTGGCGAATCTGTGTGACTAGCTACTATTTTCAAAGACGTATCATTGATATCTTTTGGTGTTTTAAAAGCCATTATTGATGAATTATTTCTAATAATATAATAATTAGATAATGGTTTAATATTATAAATAGATTCTTCTTTAAGTTCAATAAAATCAGCTTTATCTAATATATCTTTTAATTCTTTAACAGCGTGATATTGAGTTTTTGAATTTTTAATAAAGTTTAATAATCCTTCCATGATTATACCTCCAATTTAGCAATAAATATTTGTACTAAATGTACATAACCAGTTATATATAAATTATTATTTTCATCTTTAAATTTATATAAGTCTATAGTATCGTTTAACATACATTCAGATAAGAAATCAATATGAAATCCTTTTATATTATTTAGTTCTTCTTTAGATAAATAATTATAAATTATTCTAACATAAGCGCAGTTATTCATATGACCATTATGATCTATATCATCATTTAATACCTTTACACTATGAATAAATTCTTTATTATGCGGAATATTTATTTTTAATCTATTTATATCTTCAAATGGATATTTATTATAAAAAATACCATTATAATCAATTGATGAAGCTCTTTCTAATTTTCTTGTTTTATAATTTACAATAACCCATTTAGATATAGCCTCAACAGCTATATTTCCAGATTTAGTTTCAACTTCATAATATCTTATAAAATCGGCTCTTCCTTTTTCTTTTGGCCAAGTACTTAAAGTTAATTCTTCATCGTATGGTATTGCAGTATTAAATTTAATATATTGACTTCTAAGTACCCATATTAAGTCTTTTTTTATCAAATCAGTATAACCCATATTTAACATAGTAGCATGGAAACCTGCTAAATCTTGAAATATTTCACATAGTGAATGGATTTTTATATTATTAGATGAATCATAATCTGAGGTTCTTAATTTTTGTTTAATTTCATATTTTAACATTTTACTTCACCTTGGCAATAATTATAGCATAGTTTTTATGTCAAAAAAAGTAGGATATTAGCTATATTATGAAAAAAGATTGATACAGTAATTTATATCAATCTTCTATGGCTATTTAATTATTTTCTTCTTTAAAGTTCCAATATTTAATATTATTGTTTTCATCATAATACCAATAGTTTCCATCTTGATTAGGATTTGAAGGTGAGTAATAATAAATTGTAACGTTATTTAAAATAGTATTATTTGAAGAATCTATTGTGATATTACTCCATTGTTGTTGAGTACCCATATAATATATTGATTTTAGATTACTACAGCCTTCAAATGATTTTTCACCTATGCTTGATATCGTAGTAGGAAAAACTATTGATTCTATATATATACAATTATAAAAAGCCCTTGTTAAAATATCTTTATCGTTTAATATAACTATATTTTTTAAAGCAGATTCTACAGTTTCGGCATGATTCCATTCACTATAACCCTGATAAAAATAACCCAAGTATGCATTATCTAGACTATCTATAGTAGGCCCAAGGAACGGAACTGTAATAGTATTAAGATAACTACAACCTTTAAATATACCAAAACCAATTTCCTTAACTGATGAAGGTATATAAACATTAGTTAAACTAGAACATCCTTCAAATACAGAATCACCAATTGATGTAATAGTATTTGGCAATGTAATCGACTTAATAAACGAACAGTTTTTAAATGAACTATCAGATATAGTTGTACCACCAGTAATAATTACTTCTTTTAATGTATTTGATATATATTCACCTGCTGTGCCATAGGATGGTTGACCAAATATATAACCGAACCAAGTATTTTCAGTTTTAGACCCACCAACAAATGGAAGCGTAATGGATTCAAGTGATGTACAACCTGTAAATGTTGAATCACTTATAGATTCTACAGAATTTGGTACTACAACATTTTTAAGTGATGTAAAGTTAACGAATGTGTTATTTAGTTTTGTAACACCTTCAGGAATTTCTAAATCAGTAATTTCTTTATAGCCATAATATTCATATTTATTTTTAGCTAAATAGAATGTAGCGTTACCACCATACATAGGATTAGCCTTAGCAGTTTTAAAATCAATATTACACCAATCTTCTATTTTACCATTAAAATATACATTTTTAATATTAGAACCTTGAAATGAATCATTTTCAATATAGTTTATATTATTTGATAAAGTGATTGATGTTATACCAATTCCATATATTGCCCCTTCTTTAATATATTCACAATTTGTCAATTTTAGACTTGTTAAAGTACTAGGAACTTCTTTTGGTTCTCGATAGTTATAACCTCCAAATAAATAACATAAATTAGTATTTTCATCTTGAGTTTGTCCTATAAACGGAATAGATATTTCATTTAAATTATTACAACCAGATAGAATCCCACGACCCATTTGTTCTACATTGCTTGGTATTATAATACTATTAAGTTCTGTATGATTAATAAATGTTTTTTCACTAATAGTTTTTACATCATATTCAATAGTTTTATTATCTTCTTCAATATAAAAAGTGGATGGTACAACTAAATCTTTCAATTTTATTCCATTATATTTTATAATATTAACATATGAATTATCAATAATTTCATATTCATATTCGGATTGATCATAAATAGTTAATCTAGCACTAATTGATTCAGGTAGTAAATAAACATCTCTATTTCCTGAAAATGTAGCTGTAACGATATAAGTACCAATTTCAGATTGAAAATTACCACTATATGAAACGGTTACATCTTCTGGCAATTGTGATGAAATATAAATAGAATAAGATTTGCCTTCTTTATATGGATAAGCCCTATCATTAAAAGTTATATCTAAAAGAATTTTTCCATCTTCATCTACATCATCGCCATCATAATTCATATTAAAAGATGGTTTTAGATTATCCTGATTATTAGATACCAAATCTTTTGCACTATTATATGTAAATTTAGCATTTGCCCCACTTATCGATATAATAATAAAAGAGACTATTATTAAACCAATATATGTTATTATTCTTCTATGTTTCATAATAGTCCCTCCATTCTTATTAATATTTCATTCTTTTGTAACTTTATAAAGCGGTTCAGAATCATTTTTATTTTGATTTGAATCACTATTTTTTTCTACAATTTCAATTTCATTTTCATAAATAACTTCAATTTCATGATATTTTTTATCGTTAGAATATGAAGTAGTAAATACGTTAGGTAAATTCTTTAATTCATCCTGTTCTTTTTTTAGTAATTGTTCTTCTTGTTCTTTCTTTTTATTATTTAAATATTCTATTCTTTTTTGTTTATGTTCTTCTATCTTATTTTCAATATGATTTAATACCATAAATCCAATAATTAATATAAATATACAAAGAATCCCAATAACACTTTGTAAAAACATTACAAAACTTCCAATAAATTTAATATTTGTACCAGTATATAATCCTACTATTTGATTATAAGAAACATATGATGTATCTCTTGTAGTACATGCATCACCTTGTGTATAAAATATATATGATTTATCAACTTTTTTTATTTCAACAATTCTATGAATTATTAAATCCCCATTTGAAGCTTTATATACAACTATATCATATAATTTTAAATCACTTTCTTGTGGTTTATTTTTAATAAAAACTATATCATATTTATCAAATTGAGTATTCAAATTATTTTCATATAAATATTTATTACCTTCATATTTATATGACATTGATTCACTTTTAACTACTAATACTTTAGGTGAGGAAGTTTCTACTAATTTTGTAATTACACTAAATGCTAAAATCACAAGAAGTATAATATCAATAATAGTATACAAATAATTTTTAAATTTAATTCTTTTTTGATGTGCTAATTTATTATTATATTCTTCTAATAATTCTTCATCTTCTAAACCATTACTTACACATTTAAAGTAGAATTTAACAAGTGTATAAATAATTATACCAAGTAATGAAATTAAAGCTATAAGTATAATAATACATACCACTATTGAATACACTTCAATTGTGTACATTCTTTCACCTCATTATATGACAAAGAGAAAAAGTTATTAAAAATACACTTTTTCTCTAATATTAATAAATTATATTTATTCTGTAACTACACTAAACGTAATTGTAATATCTGATGATTCAATAGCTTCTTTAAGTGAATTATATTCTTGTACTGTATTTGCATAAATATCTCCATTTAAAGAAATCAAATCAGAAAGATTAACTGTAAATGTTGACGCTTTTCCAAGTTTAGTATCACCTGATAAACTGGTTAAAGTAAATACATTTTCATTTTTATATTGTACTAAACTTTCAGAATCTTTATATTCAACTGTTACTTCTAAGTATACTTCTTCAACTTTATCAGTTGTATCATCGTCATCTTCATTACCTGTCCAAGTAATTGTGTAAGTACCAGATGCATTTAATAAAGCTTTATGTTTATTAGCCGAATCTTCATCAACAACTAAGCCAATACCATTTTCAGTTACTTCAATAGAACCAAGTGCTATCTTTTCAATATTAATTTCAGAAATTGAAGGATCAACTGTACCATCTTTATCATCAATAGTTACATCTTCAGATACTTGAGTATATGTCCATGCAGCGTATACTCCACCAATAACTAATAATAGAGATAGTGACAAAATAAGTCCGAATCTTTTCATTATTTTCATTTTCTATTCCTCCTGTTATATAAAATAACAATTAAAGCCGTATAATTTTTTGTATTCCTAGGTATTTTAATTGTAAACCCTTTCAATAACTTTTGTCAACTTTTTTTTGATATGTTTTTACAATTTTTTTATATAAAATGACAAATATATATTACAAACATAATAAAAATCCTTCTAGTTTAAAACTAAAAGGATAAATAAATTCATTATCTTAAATGAGCATGTAATAATGCATCTAATCTATTTAATATAGAGTTAATAATCTTATCAACATCTGCAGTTTCTAAAGTTTTTTCTTTATCTTCAAATGTAAGTGATATTGCAAGTGATTTTTCATTTTCACCTACATTTTCACCTTCATATAGGTCAAACACTTCTAAATTAGTTAAATATTTCTTAGATGTCATCTTAATTACATCAATTACTTCTTTACATGTTATATCTTTATTAACTACAATAGCTAAATCTCTTGTAACTGATGGGAATTTACATATAGATTCATATTTAAATGCTTTCTTAGAACATTGATAAATCATATCTAAGTTAAGTTCAAATACATAAGTATTATCACAACTATGAGTATGTGCATAACGTGGATGTATTTCTCCTACAAATCCTACTTCTTTATCATCAATAATAATCTTAGCAGTTCTACCTGGATGCATATTTTCAAGTTCTTTATATGAAATGAATTTTGCATTTAGATTAAGTTTTTCAAACAATATTTCAAGTATCCCCTTAACTAAATAGAAATCAACTACTGTTTTCTTACCTTGCCATTTAGATGAAGTAAATAGTCCGTTAAATGCACCTGCTAAATGCATAACTTCTTCTTTTGAATTATATACTTTACCAATTTCAAAGAAAGATAAATCATTAATTTTACGGGCTTTATTATAAATAATAGTATTAACTAAAGAAGGAATCAAGCTTTGACGCATATATGCTCTATCTTCTGTCATAGGCATTAATAATTTAATTGGTTCTTCTTTAGTTTTAACAAATGAATAAAGTTCTTCTTCATTTGTTAAAGAATATGTTACAGCTTCATTAATTGTCATATTAGAAAGAATAATTCTACAATTTCTAACAAGTTTTTGATATTCAGTTAAAGAACCACTGTCATTTGTTTTAGGTAAAACTGTAGGTATATTATCATATCCATACATTCTAGCTACATCTTCAATAATATCTTGATAACTTTCAAGTAAGTCCATACGACGAGATGGAATAGTAATATTATATTCATTGTCCCCTTCGTATAAATATTCTAATCTATTAAATATATCTTTAACTTCATCATTTGTTAAGTCAGTTCCTAATACTTTGTTAATTTTTTCAAGTGTAACTGTGGTAAGTTTTTCTTGATATTTTTCTTCTATACCATTAACGCCCTTAAGTACTGTACCATTTGCGTATTTTGTAAGTAAATATGCTGCATAATCAAGTGCACGATTAACTCTATTATAATCAATGGTTCTTTCAAAACGTGTTGATGATTCACTTCTAAGTCCTAAAGCTTGAGATGTCTTACGAATTGACATTGGATCAAAATAAGCCGCTTCTAAAACAACATTTTTAGTTTCAGGTGTGATTTCAGTTGAAAGACCACCCATTACACCTGCAACACATAAAGCATCATTTCCATTAGTAATTACAATACTGCCTTGTGGTAATTTTCTTTGTTCATTATCTAGTGTTGTAATTTCTTCACCTTCAAGTGATTCTCTTACTAAAATATTGTTACCTAATTTATCTGCATCAAAACTATGAAGTGGTTGACCAAGTTCAAGTAATACATAGTTAGTAATATCTACTACATTATTGATAGGTCTAATACCACATGCGATAAGTCTTGATTTAATAAATTCAGGAGATGATTTAATTTCAACATTTTCTATCTTTCTAGTTAGATATTTTTTACATAAAGGAGTGTCGATTGATACTTTAATGTCATTTACTTTTTGTGATTCAACTAAATCAAACTTTTGTTGTTTCACTTTTTTGTTAAGTGCAGCACCTAAATCATAGGCAATACCTTCAACTGAAAGTAAATCTGAACGATTTGACGTTAAATCAAGGTCAAATACATAATCGTCAAGTCCTAAATAATGTAAAGGATTTTCACCTACAGGTGCGTTATCATCTAGTAAATAAATACCATCTTTATAAGCTTCTTCTACAAACATTTCTTTAATGCCAAGTTCTTGTAAAGAACAACACATACCATTTGATTCAACACCACGAATCTTAGAAGGTTTAATCTTAAAATCGCCAGGAAGTATTGCACCAGGTAAAGCTACAATAACCTTTTTACCTTGACTCATATTAGGTGCACCACAAACAATTTGAGATACTTCACCAGGTTTAATTTCAATTTGACAAACATGTAAATGGTCACTATCTGGATGATTTACGCATTCTTTAACATAGCCAATTGTTAAATTTGTATTAGAAGTTAATTCATATGCAGCTTCAAGCTCTGAAATATGAAATGAGAAAGTATTAAATAGTTCTTCTTTAGAAATATCTTTTAAATCTAAATAGTCATTTAACCAATTAAGTGAAACTTTCATCTTACTTTACCTCCTTAAATTGATGTAGGAATCTTAAATCATTTGTATAGAAATTACGAATATCATCGATTCCATATTTTAACATCGCAACACGTTCAATACCTACACCAAACGCAAATCCTTGAATTTCTTTAGGATCATATCCTGACATTCTAAGTACGTTATCATTAACCATTCCAGCACCTAAAACTTCAATCCAACCTGTGTTTTTACATACAGGACAACCTACTCCATTACATCTTGAACAAGACACATCCACTTCAACAGATGGTTCAGTAAACGGGAAAAATGAAGGACGAAGACAGATTTTATTATTTTCACCAAACATCTTCTTAGCAATTGAAAGTAATGCACCTTTTAGATTTGCAAGTGAAATATCACTACCAAGTACTAATCCTTCAAATTGCATAAATTGATGAGAGTGAGTAGCGTCATCTGCATCTCTTCTGTATACCTTACCTGGACATACTATTTTAATAGGTGCACCTTTCTTTATTTCCATTGTTCTTGCTTGAACTGGAGATGTTTGACTTCTAAGTAAGTGGAGTGCATCTATATAGAATGTATCTTGCATATCACGTGCAGGATGTCCCTTAGGTAAGTTTAGTTTTTCAAAACAGTATTCATCTGTTTCAATTTCGGGTCCTTCTGCAATTTCATATCCCATACCAATAAATAAATCTTCAAGTTCCATGATAGTTTGATTTAAAGGATGAATTGAACCAATATTGGCCTTAACTCCAGGAAGTGTTACATCTATAGTTTCATTTAATAAACGAGCATTAATTTCCGCATCATTTATTTCTATTAATTTATTATCAAAAGCTTCTTCAAGTTCTGATTTAATAACATTAGAAACCATACCAACTTCTTTTCTTTCATCTACTGATAAATTACGCATATTAGCCATAATTTGAGCAAATGGTCCCTTCTTACCAAGTACATTTGCTTTTTCTGATTGAAGTTCAATTTTATTTTTGATTTCTTTTAATTTAGCTTTAACATTTTCTCTTAAAGCTTCTAATTCTTCTTTAATTGCCATAATTATCTTCCTTTCTATAAATAAAAAAATCGTCCTTAATATCCAAGGACGAATTATCGCGGTACCACCTTAGTTCAGAATAAAATCTGCACTCATTATCCTTAACGCGGAAAACGGACTTTTTTAGAGTCACTCCAAAATGAATTCAAATAAATATCTAAGAAACTTACACCAGCCGTTTCCTCTCTTAATAGAATTTTTATTTTACTACTTTTCTTCAATGTGTTTTTATAACGTTTTAATTATAATAAATTTTTCTCCTTTAAGCAAGTGGTATTTAAAAATTTCTTAAACCTTTCGGATAATGATTTTTTAAATTACCATTTGAAGCTTTAAAACCACCAAGTATTAAAGAATCTATTTTTATCACTCCATAACCATTAGGAATAGAAGCTTGTATCTCTTCACCTCTTAGATATCTTAATACTCTTGTATCATTTATATTTAGTTCTAGTATATTTTTAAAATTATTACCTAAAGCTTTAAATAGATGATGATATGGTTCAAATCTATTTTTAACAACCTCACCTAATTCTACTCCGTTTGTAATTACATTAAGACGTGATAAATCAATATTAGTTTGTGTTAAATAATATCTATTACCAATTTTCTTAATAATACCTTCTGGTATTTCTTTTAGATTATCATTTAAGAACTTTTCGACAATTTTAATATCATTATCTTTTTTAGTTTTTTCAAATTTATAATTAGATTCTTGATCACTTTGTTTTCTTAAGACTGCCATAAATTGACCTTCACCTTTCCCTGTAAAAGGGTAAAACTTTAAAGTGTCTTTTAAAGAGTCTTCAATTGTACACTCCTTTATTAATGGATTTGCAGGAAGTAATTCATAATTCAATTCATCAATTAAATACTTAATAATTTCTTCGTCTTCACAACGAGCAAATGTACAAGTAGAATAGATTAAAACACCTCCATTTTTAAGCATTTTATTTGCATTTTGAAGGATTTCCTTATCAAGTAATGCACAAGATAATGTTAATTCTTTTGTCCATTGGTTTCTTGCGTCTTCATCTTTTCTCATCATACCTTCACCAGAACAAGGTGCATCAACTAAGATTACATCAAATAAACCTTTTAAATTACTCGCAAGACGTTGTGGTGTTTCGTTTAATACAACCGTATTTTTAAAGCCTAATCTTTCGATATTAGAAAATAGTATTTGACTACGTTTTTTCGATGGATCATTTGAGAATAGTATACCGTTTGGTATTCTAGATAAAATTTGGCAACTCTTTCCACCAGGTGCAGCACATAAATCAAGAACTATTTCATCACCTTTAAAATCATACATATTAACTGGCGCCATCGCAGATGGCTCTTGAAAATAAATAGCACCTAAATGATGATATGGATGATTGCCATACTTTTCATCATTATATAAATAATATCCATCCTTATCATATGGAATTTTTTCGACATTTATATTCATATTACTAATTAATTTGTTAGAATCTATTCTATTAATTCTAAAACTTCTTATTGGTTTTTCATTATAAGATTTTAAAAGTTTATAATAGTCTTCATCACTTAAATATTCTTTCATTCGTTTTAGAAATTCTTCATTCATAACATCACAACCGTTTCACTTATCAATTAATATTTATTCTTGTTTTATATTAACATTTTTATACTATGCAAGCAATGTTATTAACAAAATAATTTGTATTTTACTTTATATATAAATGATTTATTAAATATCATTTCTTTAAAAATATTATTCATCATATTAATCACATTTGTCATCATATTATTCATAATCGGCAAATCGTTTCTATATCTTAACTTATTTCAGTTAAGTTTCATACAAAATCTGCCGTTATTTTACTCTATTTACATATTTTATTTTGTCTTACTGATTTACTGTTGCCAAAGTGTTGCCAACGATTAAATTATAGCTTGCACCTTACTTTTCTTCAAGCCTTTTTTGCAGAACACCTCAAATTCCCTTTAATCTTTCTTCTATATCCGAAGCACTATATAATACATCTGTCACAATTACCCTGTCATGCTTTATGACGTAAAATACAGAATAATTATCTACAGGCATTCTCCTGATGCCTTTTGAATGTTCCGGTTCTGAATCCATAATCCGAAAGCGTTCTGGAAAAACATCAAGTTTCAGTATCGCATCAGCAATCCGGTTATATTGCCCCATTGCATTATCCGGGGCAAGAAGTACAAACGCAATGTGATTATAGAGCTGTTCCATATCTGCCAGTGCTTCATCTGTAATCTCAACTGTATATTGCTTCATGCTAATGATTCTCCTTA
>CAZGBY010000032.1:0-20275 GCA_964524125.1 uncultured Clostridium sp. | reverse complement strand
TATGAAAATTGGATTAATTATGCCTGATTTTAATAATAACATGGATATATCATTTTGTGATTATTTAATTGGTGTAGATAAAGGAGCGTTAAAAGCTCTAGATTATAATTTAAAACTTGATCTAGCTATTGGTGATTTTGATTCTGTATCAAATGATGATTTTAATAAAATAAAAGAAGTTTATAAAGTTATTAAATTGAATAAAGAAAAAGATTTAACTGATACTAAAGAATCTTTAAATTATGCATATAAACTTACAAATGATGTTTATATGTTTGGTGGAATAGACGGTAAAAGAGTTGAACATTTAATAGCTAATTTAACATTATTTAATGAATACCCAAATCTTAAAATCATGTCTAATAATTCAATTATTTATTTAAAAAATAATTCATTTAATATTAATTATAATTATAAATATATATCATTTTTTGCATATGACAGCGATATAGTTATTTCTTTAAAAGGATTTAAATATAATTTAAATAATTATTTACTTAAAAGATTTGATAGTCTATGTATATCTAATGAGGTAATTACTAATGACAATTTAGTTTCTATAAATGGTAATTTACTTGTAATACTGTCAAATAATGATAATATTTAACAATTTAATATTAATTCTAATAGTGCCTTGTATTTTGTTAAAAAATATTCTATAATACAAATAGTGTTTCAATGGGGAGCCTATTTATGGCTGAGAGGTTATTAAGTTAACGACCCAAGAACCTGATCTAGGTAATGCTAGCGTAGGTATTGGTTACATTATTTTTTATGTTTTTTTAATATTCATAAATTACAATGTTTTTAATTCTTCTAGTATTTCTAGGGGAATTTTTTATTTATATAGAAAGGAACTTTAGAATGAAAAAGAAAATCGACATTAGAATTTTAGCAGAAGTGGCTATATTTGCTGCACTTGGATTTGTACTTGATGCATTTCAAGGTGCTTTTTCAAATGCAATCTTTGTAAATGGAGGATCTGTCGGATTTGCAATGATTGTTGTATTTTTAATGACATATAGAAGGGGATTTAGTGCTGGATTTATTACAGGACTTATTATGGGATTTTTACAACTAACATTAGGATTTTATGTAGTATCTGATATATGGTGGAAGAATTTATTTCAAGTAGGATTTGATTATATATTTGCATATAGTTTTTGTTCTTTATGTTGTATTTTTAAAAATATGTATTTTAAAAGTACAACTCAAAATAAAAAGATTCTATTTTTATCACTTTCTTCAATTTTAGGTGGAATTGGTAAATATTTTTCACATTTTATGTCTGGAGTTTTATTTTGGCCTCAAAATTCTACAGATACTATATGGCCAAGAATTGTTTATTCAGTAACATATAATGGTTCATATATGATTCCATCTATAATATTAACTTGTATAATATTTGTAAGTATTATTACTGCTCATCCTCAATTTATATTTGATGAAGAAATATCAAAAGAAGAAATTAAACCAATTGAAAATAGGAAATCTCATTTAATATTAAGCATATCAACATTATTAACTGGTTTAGTTATGTTTATAGTATTTATAGTACTTTCTATTAAAGAATCTTCATTCTCTAAAGAGTATTATGAATATAGTGAATCTCATTTAGGTAGAAGTATGTCTTATATTGTACTTGTAATAATTGGACTTGCATTATTTCTTATTGGTATTTACTATTTAATAGGATATATAAAAAATTATAAACAAGATATAAAATACTTATATTTAGGACTTTATATTACATCTATAGGCTCTATAATTACATCTTTAAGTTATATATTTACATTTTCTTATAAAGTGTTTATTAAACTTAAAGATCCTATTTTAAATAATTATGATAATATAGCTTATTATGGTATTTGGTTAATATTTGGTATTATATTACTTATTAGTACAATAATACTAAATTTTAAGTATAAAAAAGAAATTTAATTTTAAAGTTCCCATTGAACACTAGAGTGAGTATTAAATGCTCACTTTTTAATTTTTAACTTTTTTAACAATTTTTATTTTGTTAGTTACTTTTTACTTTATTTTTTATTAAAATATGATAAAATATTTACATATAGCAATGAAATAGATAAGTAAAGCTAAAAAAATAGCGATCTGGGATGGTGAAAGCCAGAAAATTAGTCTTGAAGCTACTATGGAGCTAACGTATAATCTGCGTTAAAGATGTTTTAAAGTGCAAAGTTTATAACTTTGAACTAAGGTGGTACCGCGATAATTCGTCCTTAGATTTTTTTAAGGACTTTTTTTGTTTTAAAGGAGGACTTCATATGAAGAAATTAAAAAGTTATGAAATAAGACAAATGTGGTTAGATTTTTTTAAATCAAAAGGTCATAGTGTAGAAAAAAGTGCTTCACTAGTTCCTCAAAATGACCCTACACTTTTATGGACTAATGCAGGTGTAAGTCCTTTAAAAAAGTATTTTGATGGGTCTGTAATTCCTTCAAATCCACGTATTACAAATGCACAAAAATGTATTCGTACTAATGATATTGAAAATGTAGGTAAAACCGCTCGTCACCATACATTCTTTGAAATGCTTGGTAACTTCTCTATAGGTGATTATTTTAGAGATGAAGTTCTTCCATGGGCATTTGAGTTATTAACTAGTGAAAAATGGTTTGATATGTCTAAAGACTTACTATATATTACTTATTATCCAGATGATATTAAAACAAAAGAATTATGGATAAAATGTGGAATGGAAGAAGATCATTTGATTCCCCTTGAAGGAAACTTTTGGGAAATAGGGGAAGGACCATGTGGACCAGATACTGAAATATTCTTCGACAGAGGCGAATCTTATGATAAGCGTGGTAAAGAATTAATTGAACATGATATTGAAAATGACCGTTTCATTGAAATTTGGAATATTGTATTCTCTCAATATAATTCTAAACCTGGCATTCCAAGAAATGAATATAAAGAATTACCTCATAAAAATATTGATACAGGTTCAGGTCTTGAAAGATTATGTTGTGTAATGCAAGGCGTAGATACTAACTATGATACAGACTTATTTAAACCATTAATTGATAAGATTGAAGAAATATCAAATGTTAAATATGAAGGTCAAATGGCATTTAAGGTTATCGCAGACCATGTAAGAACAGTTACATTCGCTCTTTCAGATGGAGCAACTATGTCTAATGAAGGGCGTGGATATGTACTTCGTAGAGTTTTAAGAAGAGCTACTAAATATGCTAAGAAATTAGGTATTAATAAACCATTTATGGCATCACTTGTTGACATCGTAATTGATATTATGAATCCTTTCTATCCATATTTAAATGAAAAATCAGCTATAGTAAAAGAAATTATTACTAAAGAAGAAGCTAAATTCTTAGAAACTATTACTCAAGGTGAAAAGCGTTTTGAACAAATCGCAAGTTCATGTAATGTAATAAGTGGAGAAGATGCTTTCTTACTTTATGATACCTATGGATTTCCATATGAACTTACTTTAGAATATGCAGAAGAACTTGGTAAGACTGTTGATGAGGCAGGATTTAAACAAGCTATGCAAGACCAAAAGGAAAGAGCTAGATCATCAAGAAAAGATATCGCATCTATGAAAGGTCAAAATGAAGCTTTTATGCAATTTAAAGAAGAATCTTTATTTATAGGATATGATACTTTAACTTGTAACTCTAAAGTTATAGCTGTATTTGATGATGCGGTTGTACTTGATAAGACTCCATTTTATGCATTTTCAGGTGGTCAACTTTGTGATAAGGGTACTATTGCAGGATTTGAAGTATTAGATGTAGCTAAGATGCCAAATTCTCAACATATTCATACATTAAAAGGTCATAACCTAAAAGTAGGTGATGAAGTATTATGTATTGTAAATGAAAATAATCGTAATTTAACTAGAAAGAATCACTCATCTGCTCACTTATTCCAAGCTGCACTTCAATTATTATTTGGTAATCATATTCACCAACAAGGTTCTCAAGTCGCTTCAAGCTATATGAGATTTGACTTTAATAATTATAATTCATTAACTGAAGAAGAAATTTGTAAGGTTGAAGATTTAGTTAATGAATATATTAAATCTGCACATGAAGTTAAGACTAATGTAATGAAATTAGAAGAAGCTAAGAAACTAGACGCAATGGCCTTATTTGATGATAAATATGGTGATTTAGTTAGAGTTGTAGATATGGATGTATCTAAAGAATTCTGTGCTGGTACTCATGTTGGTAATACTAAAGAAATTATTAATTTTGAAATTAATTCTATTGAATCAATTGGTTCTGGAATTTATAGATGTCTAGCTACAACTGGTGAAAATTCTCATGAATTATTAAAAGAAAATATTAAGAATTTAGAAAATGAACTTCAAACAATCTTAAATAAAGCAAATTTAATTGTAAAAAATGCTAAAGAAGAAGGTATTAACTTATCATTTAATGATGATTATAAGATAAACTATACGTATGGATATAGATCAATTCTAGATTTAAAAGAACATATTAAATATGTATCAAATTTAGTTAAGAACTTAGATAAAGAATATAAAGAACAAAAGAGTAAGAATGCCCTATCTTCACTTGATAGTTATTCATCTTTAATTGAAGGTGATGTATTATTCATTAAAGAATCATCATCTGATATTAATGTACTTAAAGATTTAGCTAGTGCATTATTAAATAAGTATAACTTACGTTTAGTATTTATATCTGCTAAGACTAGTGATAAAATTACATTTATTGCAAAAACAAATAACGAACTTAACGCATCTAATTTAGTAAAAGCCGCAGCTTTAATTTGTGATGGAAAAGGTGGAGGGAAACCAGACATAGCTCAAGCTGGTGGTAAAGACCCATCTAAAGAAGATGAAGCGATTTTAGCTGTAAAGGATTTAATTTAGTGAAGTATTTAGGACTTGATTTAGGATCAAAAACATTAGGACTTGCAATATCAGATGAGCTTGGGATGTTTGCAAGACCACTAACTACTATAAGATTTTCTGATGATGATTATGATTATGCTGCTTTAGAAACAATTTCAATATGTAATAAAGAAGGTATTAAAGAAATTGTTTTAGGAAATCCTAAACATATGAATGGAGACGAAGGTATTCGTAGTCAAATTTCATATGATTTTAAAGATAAAATTGAATCACAATCAGATATTAAAGTATATTTAATCGATGAAAGATTAACTACTGTAAGAGTAGATAAAGCAATGATTTTAGGTAACATGTCACGACAAAAGCGTCACCTTAAAAAAGATGAGATGGCCGCAGTTGTGATTTTACAAGATTTTTTAGATAGACTTTAGGAGGAAATTATGGACGATAGAACACTTACAATTACAACAGATAATGGTGAAGAAATTCTTTGTGAAATTCTATTCACTACTCATTCAAATGAATTTAATAAAGATTATGTAGTATTTGTAGAAAAAGGTACTAATAATGCTTCAGCCGCAATTTATACACCAACACAAAGTGGTGAAGGTACACTTACTCAAATTACTTCAGAAGAAGAATGGAATATGCTTGAAGAACTTCTTGATGATTATTATAATAACCAAGAAGAATCTGGATGTAGTGGTTCTTGCGAAAATTGCGAAGGCTGTGAAGAGTAGGCATATTTATGAGTTTACCTTTAGATAGTGAAACTTTAAATAAAATGAATAATTTATCTTTTGATAGTTATATTTTAAAAATGAAAGAGTATGCTAAAAAAAATAATGTACCTATTATTCAAGATGAAGGACTTGCTTTTTTAATAAGTTTAGTACGTATAAAAAAGCCTTTAAAAATCTTAGAAATAGGTACGGCAATAGGCTATTCTGCATCTATGATGGTTCTAAATTCTGATGCTAAATTATATACTATTGAAAGAAATGAAACGATGTATAATGAAGCTATAAATAATATTAATAATTTAGGCTTAAATGATAAAGTTAATATTATATTTAAAGATGCACTTGAAGCTGTAGATGATGTATGTGATAATAAATTTGATATTATATTTATTGACGCTGCTAAGGCTCAATATACTAATTTCTTTAATTTATATTCACCATTACTTAAAGATGATGGAATTATTATTACAGATAATATGTTATTTCATGGTGTAACTTTAGAAACAGCTTCATCTCGTGCAGTAAGAGGTTTAGTAAGAAAATTAAACAATTACACTGATTTTTTAATAAATCATACTGAATATGATACATCTATATTTAATATTGGAGATGGTATGGCTGTATCAGTTAAAAAAAGAGTTAAATAAAAGAAGTTTTGGAGGAAATTATGAAAATTGCAGTAATTGGCTGTGGCTCAATGGGATGTTATTTTGGGGCTAAGCTTTCTAAGAAAAATGAAGTTATTTATATAGATGCTTTTTCAAAAACTGTAGATGCCCTAAATCAAAATGGTATTACAATAATTGAAAATGATGAAAAAGAAAATTATAATGCACCTGCATTTTTATCAGGTAAATATCAAAAAGAAGTTGATTTGATTTTACTTTTTGTAAAATCTACTCAAAATATTTCAGCACTTTCTGAAAACCAAGAATTAATTAATGAACATACTATCGTAATGTCGCTACAAAATGGATATGCAAACGATAAAGATATTTCAAGATATGTTGCTAAAGAAAATATCATTTTAGGGAATACTTTAATTAATTGTGTATCAGAAGATCTATCTACAGTTAGAAAATCAGGCGATGGCTTAACTGTTGTAGGTTCACCTATAGGAGATAAGAAGATAGCATTAACTGGTAAGTTATTACTTGATCAATCAGGCTTTATTACTGATGTTACTGAAGATATTTCAAGAAGTGTTTGGGAAAAATTATTTGTAAATATTACTCTTAATCCTTTAACTGCACTATTTAATTGTAAAATTAAGGTATGTTATGAAAATAAAAATATCTGGTCACTTGTTGAAAGTATAACACAAGAAGCTATAAAAATAGCTGAACTTGATGGATATAAATTTAAACTTGATGAAGTACTTTTAAAAATTCAAAATACATGTTTTAATGTGGGTAAAGGTTATACTTCGATGTATCAAGATGTTAAAAATAAACGTTTTACTGAAATTGATAAGTTAAATGGTCAAATAGTTAATCTAGCTTATAAATATAAAAAAGATGCACCATATAATGAATTTATTTTGAAATCTATTAAAGCTATAGAAAAATTATATTAAAATAAGTAAGGCATTATAGCCTTGCTTTTTAATATGTTATAATTTATTCCTGTCATTGACATACAAATTATTAAACTAGAACCACCATATGATAAAAATGGAAGTGTTACTCCTGTGACAGGAAGTAATCCTGTTACAACCCCAATATTTATAAAAGCTTGGACAAATATTAAAGTTGTAAATCCAAAAAGTAAATTTTTAGCAAAAGGATCAGTTGATATCATAGAGTTTTTATATCCAATGTAAATAAGTGATATAAATAAAAATATGATAAAACATCCTCCTATAATTCCTAATTCTTCAACTATAATTGCGAATATAAAATCAGTTTGAGGTTCGGGTAAAAAATAAAACTTTTGATGACTTTTAAAGAGCCCATGTCCAAAAAGACCAGCAGGAGAGATTGCATAAAGCGATTGTATTATTTGAAATCCAGAACCTAATGGATCACTCCAAGGATCTAAATAAGAAGTAATACGTTCTATTCTATAACTTGCAAGTGATATTAAAATAAATCCTGCAATACATGCAAGTATACTTCCTATAAAGATATATTTATATTTAATTAAATCTTTAAACATCATTATAAATAGGGTAATCATTAAAATAAATCCAGAACCAAAATCCGGTTCTAACATTATTAAAAAGAAAATTGTTAAAATAAATATTATATAATAAATTAAATATTTTAATTTTTTTAATGAACCTTCATTTTGTGATAAATATTTAGATGTAAAAATAATTAAAGTTATTTTTGCAATTTCTGATGGTTGAAAGGATAGCTCATTTATACCTATCCAACTTCTTGCACCATTTTTATATATTCCAATACCAGGAATTAATACTATAATTAATAATATATAAGTAATAATTAATAACTTATTAGCGTGTTTTTTAATCTTTAGATAATCATAATTTGAGAAAAAGAAGAAAAAACATAAAGAAATCATTGTAAATATTACTTGTCTTATGAGATAATAATATTGGTTAGATGTTATATATTCTGCCCATATCATAGAAGAACTATATATCATTAAATTACCAATTAATAATAATATTATTACAATTAGAATATAAGTATTTTTATATTTCATATGTTCACCATATAAATATATTAATATTTAAAAAAAAATATTAGTGAGGCGATATAATGAAAAAAGTAATTTTAGGTTTATCAGGAGGAGTAGATTCCTCAGTATCTGCATATTTACTTAAAAAATCAGGTTATGATGTTATTTGTGCATTTATGAGAAATTGGGATTCCGCTTTAAATAATGATTATTTAGGAAATCCTACATTGAATGATAATGTATGTCCACAAGAAGTAGATTTTAAAGATGCACAAGATGTAGCAACTCAACTTGATTTAGAATGTCAAAGAATTGATTTTATAGATGAATATTGGAATGAAGTATTTTCTTATTTTATAAATGAATATAAAAAAGGAAGAACACCAAATCCTGATATTATGTGTAATAAAAATATTAAATTCAAAGCTTTTTTAAATTATGCTATGAAGCAAAATGCAGATTATATAGCTATGGGTCATTATGCAAAAGTAAGGCATGATAAAGATATGTCTTATTTACTTAGAGCTCACGATAATAACAAAGATCAAACTTATTTTTTATGTATGTTAAGCCAGGAACAACTTAAAAAATCATTATTTCCACTTGGTGATATTTCAAAACCTGAAGTTAGAAAAATTGCTAGAGAACTTGATTTAAAAACTAAAGATAAAAAAGATTCGACTGGTATTTGTTTTATAGGCGAAAGAAACTTTAAACAATTTTTAAAGAATTACTTACCTGCAAAACCAGGCAATATGGTTACACTTGAGGGTGATATAATTGCTCGTCATGATGGGCTTATGTATTATACTATTGGCCAAAGAAAAGGTTTAGATATTGGTGGACTTAAAAATTATGATAATAGTCCTTGGTTTGTGATCGGTAAGGATTTAGAAAAAAATGAACTTATTGTAGGTCAAGGTTATGAAAATGAAATGTTATATTCAACAAGTTGTGAAGCATCTGATTTAAATGAAATATCTATTCCTTTAGAAGAAGATAAAGTTTATCAAGCTAAGTTTAGATATAGAGATTCTGATCATCCTGTTAAAGTTAGAAAACTAGGTGGTGCTAAAATAGAAGTTGTATTCTTAGAACCTATTAGAGCATGTACTCCTGGACAAGCAGTAGTATTTTATGATGGAGAGATTTGTCTTGGTGGAGCTATTATAGATAATGCATATTATAATGGTGTCAAAAGAAAATATTAAGATAATTAATGAATAGATTGTCCTCTATTCATTTTTTTAATTTATAATTAATATTATTAATTGGTGATTTAATGAAAATTCTTTTTTGTGGTGGATTTTCAGGAGGACATATAATTCCACTTTTAAGACTTAAAGAATATTATGAAAGTAAATATGAAAATTTAGAATTTTATTATATAGGATTTAACGGTTACTTAGAAGAAAAAATTATATCTAAAACTAATATTAAATTCTTATCATTAAATAGAAAAAAATCTAGATTTTCTTTTTATTTAAGTAAAGATATATTAACTCAAATAGATTTAAAATTACATGATTTAAATATAGATGTAGTTATTTCTACAGGTGGTGGTCATTCTTTTCATATGATTAAATATGCTAAATGCAAAAAAATTCCTTATTATTTAATAGAAGAAAATATTGTTTTAGGATTTGTAAATAGATATGGTTTAAATAAATGCAAGAAATTATATTCTCCTTTTAAATATAAGCATAAAAAATATCAAAAGGCTATAAACCCGTCTTGTTATATAAATAAATATAAAAATATAAATGAAAAAGAAGAATATGATTTTTTATTTATAGGTGGATCTTTAGGTAGTGATATTATATCAAATTTAGCTATTAAAATGAGAAATATGCCTTATAAATGTTGTTTAATATGTGGAAATAAATATGATAAATACAAAAAATATCAAAATAGAAATTTAGATGTTTTACCTTATCAAGATTTAATAAAATATTATAATAGATCTAAAACAGTAGTAACTAGAGCTGGTGCGTCTACTTTATTTGAACTTATTGCATTAAATAAGAAAATAATAATGATACCATCCTTAAAAACTAGAAAAAATCATCAAGTTTTAAATGCTTTATTTTTTAAAGATAATAATTTAGCCCTATATTTAGATGAAAAACAAATAAGCGTTAAGAATTTACTTGATATTAATAATTTAGATATAAAAAAAGAGTTTTTAAATGAATATTTAAATACCTTAGATTATAAACCATATGATGAAATTATTGAAAATATTAAAAACTAAGAATATTGAGTATTTATTAAATACTGATTATAAGAATTATTCATCGCTTAAAGCTTCTTTATTAATTAAATTAATGATATTTCCATCTAATTATAAGAAGCTAATATATTTAATAAAATATTTAACTTTAAACAATATCAAATATAATTTTATATCATACGGAACTAATACATTAATTATAAATGAAAATATAGTAATTATAAATTTAAGTAAAATGAAACTAATTAATAAAATAAGAAAAAATAGAATTATAGTATCTAGTAATTATAAGATGAATATTCTTTCACTTATTTATAAAAACAGGAATATAAAAACATTTATAGGTGGTACTAAAATACCAGGTAGTATAGGCGCTGGAATTATTGGTAATGCAGGTATTAAAGATATTACAATAACAAAATATTTAAAATATATTATTTACTTAGATTTAAAAGATTATAAAATTAAAAAGATATATAAGAAAGATATTGATTTTTGTTATAGGTCATCATCTTTAAACGATATAATTGTTTTAAAATGCATATTTACGCTTAAAAAAGATATTAATACTAAACTAATTTATAATAATTTAATAAATATAAGATTAAATCAACCAAAAGGAAATTCACTTGGTTCTACATTTAAAAATAGTAATAATTATTATGCTGGCAAATTAATTGATAATATTGGTTTAAAAGGAATATTCTATAAAGGTTTTACAATTTCAGATATTCATGCTAATTTTATTATAAGAAAAAGTAATGCATTATGTATAGATTATTATATTTTTGTTACTATAATTAGAATTTTAGTGTATCTTAAAACTAAAATTTTATTAGATTTTGAAATTAAAATTATTAAGTAAATTTATTTTATAAAATTATCAATTATTTTAAATGAATTGTCTTGAAAATTACCTTTTTGTAATGTAAAATATATATTGAAAGATTTTCGAAATTTTTGTCGATTTTTGCAAGGAGGTAATGAATATGCTTTTTGGTGATGATGATTCTTTTTCAACATTAAAGCCTATTATAAAAGTCATTGGTGTTGGTGGTGCAGGTGGAAACGCCGTAGATAGAATGATTGATTATGAGGTTCGTGGTGTAGAATTTGTAGCTGTAAATACTGATGCTCAAGACTTAAAAGTATCTAAAGCTGATACTAGAATTATTATTGGTAGAAATTCAACTCGTGGACTTGGTGCTGGTGCTAAACCTGAAGTTGGTAGAAATGCTGCTTTAGAAGATGAGGATTCTTTAAGAGAAGTAGTAAAAGATGCTAATATGGTATTTATTGCATGTGGAATGGGTGGAGGTACTGGTACTGGTGCTGCTCCTGTAATTGCAAGAATTTGTAAAGAATGTGGTTGTTTAACCGTTGGTATTGTTACAAAACCTTTCTTTTTTGAAGGGCCAGACCGTATGAATAAGGCTGTAGCTGGTCTTGAAGAATTAAAAAAATATGTAGATACATTAATCGTTATTCCTAATCAAAGACTATTTTCAATAGTAGATCCTGGTACTCCAATGCTACA
Organism: uncultured Clostridium sp.; assembly: GCA_964524125.1. Classification (GTDB taxonomy): domain Bacteria; phylum Bacillota_I; class Bacilli_A; order Acholeplasmatales; family Anaeroplasmataceae; genus CAG-307. The sequence continues at coordinate 8,239 of CAZGBY010000032.1, read as the reverse complement.
AGCATTTAGAGAGGTAGATGATGTACTTCGTCAAGGTGTTCAAGGTATCGCTGAAATTATTAATTTCCCTGGTCTTATAAATGTCGATTTCGCCGATGTTACAACTGTAATGAAAGATAAAGGTACTGCACTTATGGGTATTGGTGTTGCATCAGGACCTAATAGAGCTGTAGAAGCGGCACGTAAGGCAATTCACTCAACTTTACTTGAAGTTTCTATAGACGGTGCTACTGATGCGATTATAAATATTGCTTCTAGCGAAAATGTAACTATGCATGAAATTAATGATATTACATCTGAAATTAGAAATAATTGTGATAAGAATTTAAATATTATTAATGGTTCTTATATTAATAATGATTTAGGTGATGAAATTGTTGTAACTATTATAGCTACAGGATATGAACTTAAGGCTAAGGAAAATGGCATTGAAAATCTAGCATCTGAAATCTTCCAAAATATGTCAGATGAAAATATTGATTTTAGACGTCAAATTCAAGGTACTGAAGAAGAAGTTGAATTTGTAAATGAAGAAGAAGATAATGATCCAGAATCAATTGATCATTTATTTAAAAACAAAAAATTTGAACGTCAAGAAAAGAAACGTTTAAAAGAAGAAGCAAAGGCTTTACGTAAGAAAGAAAAGGAAGAAGCTAAAAATCCTAGTAAAACAAAAGTTAATCTTCCTGATTGGTTAAAAAAATAAATTATGATGATTAGACATTCAGTTTTGAGTGTCTAATTTTTTTAATTATGTAGTTGATATTAAAACAAATGTATGTTAATATTTAGATGACGATAAGAGTAAATACGCAGTAAAATTGTTATATCTTTTTTTGCTGCTTTTTTGTTATATAACTTTTAATTGAATCTAAAATATGGTATACTAAAACATATAAGAAATGAGGTACTAATTATGATATCAAGACATAAAAGTCGTGAAATGGCTATTCAATTATTATATAACGTAGATTTTATGAAAGTAACTTTAGAAGAAGCTAAAGATTCGGTAGAAAATGTATCTGAAGATGCAATGTTATTTGCAAGTAAGGTATTACATGATAAAGAAAATATTGATATGCTAATTGAAGAATCACTTGAAAATTATCATATTAATAGATTAAATTCTGTTGATTTACAAATTATTAGACTTGCAGTTTGTGAAATGAAATCAAATGAAGCTAAGACTATTGTAATTAATGAGGCTTTAGAATTGACTAAAGAATATACTGATTCAGGAGATAAAAAAGCAGTTAGATTTAACAACCGTTTGCTTGATAAGATTGCTAGTAAAATATATAAATAATAACATAATTATAAGAAGGTGTTTTAATGGAAGAAAAATATTTGACCGTAACAGCCTTAACTAAATATATTAAATATAAATTTGATAATGATCATCATTTAAAAGATGTTTTACTTGAAGGTGAAATATCAAATTTCAAACATCATTCTAGAGGACACTTTTACTTTACTTTAAAAGATGATGATGCACAAATAACTGCGATGATGTTTTCATCATCCGCTTCTAAAGTTAAATTTGAACCTAAAGATGGTATGAAAGTATATGTAAGAGGTCAAGTTACAGTATATGAAGCATCAGGTGTTTATCAAATAGTTGTTAAAGAAATGAAATCAGATGGTATTGGAGATCTATATTTGGCCTACGAACAGTTAAAAAGAGAACTTCAAGCACAAGGGTATTTCGATGAACGTCATAAAAGACCTATACCAAGGCTTCCTTCTGTTGTAGGTGTTATTACATCACCAACAGGTGCGGCAATTCATGATGTTCTAAATACTATTGGTAGAAGATTTCCAATGTGTAAGGTAATATTATATCCAGCTTTAGTTCAAGGTGAAGGAGCTAAAGAATCAATAGTTAAACAAATTATAAAAGCTAATCAAGATAAATTATGCGATGTAATCATTTGTGGACGTGGTGGAGGTTCCATTGAAGATTTATGGGCATTTAATGAACGAATAGTTGCACAAGCTATTTATAATAGCCAGATTCCCATAATTTCTGCAGTTGGACATGAAGTTGATTTTACAATTGCTGATTTTGTAGCTGATAGAAGAGCCGCAACTCCAACTGCCGCAGCCGAAATCGCAACACCTTCTAAAGATAGTTTGAAAGATTATATTAATCAAGCTAAAGGTAGAATTGAACATAATATTAAAGTAATTATTAATAATAAGAAAAATGAAATACTATATTTAGATAGACATTTAGATAATTTAAATCCAACAGTTAAATTGCAAAACATAAAAAAACAATTATCTTATTTAAATGATAGACTTAATTTATTAATTACTAATTATTTAAATGATAAACGTTTAAAATATAATTTACTTAATGAAAAACTAAATGCTCTATCTCCTTTGACAATTATGGATAAGGGATATAGTATTCCTTATTTAAATGGTAAGGTTATACGTTCTGTATCTGATGTTAAAGAAGATGATAATATTTCTTTAAATTTAAATGATGGCAAAATAAATTGTAAAGTTTTAGGAGTTGATGCAAATGGAAAATAAAGAAAAAACATTTGAAGAATTAATTAGTGATTTTGAAAATGTTATTAGAAAATTAGAAGATAAAAATATATCATTAGATGATGCGGTTTCATCTTATACAAAAGGTGTTGAACTATCAAAAAAGTGTTATGATATATTAGATAAAAATGAAAAACTTGTAGCGCTTAAAATGACTGAAAATGGTCTTGAAAATTTTGAATGTAAAGGTGAATAAATTATGGATTTATATTCTATTGAAAATCCTGAATTTTTACAAAAACTAAATAATAAAGAATTAAAGAAGTTATGTCAAGAAATTAGAGAATTTTTAATAGAACACATTTCTAAAACAGGAGGACATTTAGGGTCTAATTTAGGCATAGTAGAACTCACTGTAGGACTTCATTATGTATTTAATAATGAAAATGACAAGCTTTTATTTGATGTAGGACATCAAGCTTATGTCCATAAAATATTAACAGGACGTGCTAAAGATTTTGATTCTTTAAGACAAACTAATGGTCTTAGTGGTTTTGTAAATTATGATGAATCAAAATATGATGTTTGGGAATCAGGTCATAGTTCAAACAGTATTTCTGCACTCGCTGGTTTTTTGATTGCTAAAAAAGAAGGGGCGCCTATTAATGATGTTATATCAATTATTGGTGATTCTTCTATTGCAAATGGTATGGCTTTTGAAGGTTTAAATTTTGTAACCACTTTAGAAGGACAAAGACCTATTGTTATATTAAATGATAATAAAATGGGTATTTCTAAAAGTGTTGGGGCTACGTCTAAATTGTTCAATGTAATGAGATCATCTAAGTTTTATAGACTTGTAAAGAAAATATTAGTCACAATAAATCCACCATTTATAGTTAGAAAATTTCATCAAATTAAAAGAGGTTTAAAATCTTTCTTCCAAGCAGACAATATGTTTGAAGATATAGGATTTGATTATTATGGTCCTTATGATGGTAATGACATTAAAACGGTTATTAAAATCTTATCAAGGGCCAAAAAATCTAAAAAACCTTGTTTAGTTCATTTGATCACTCAAAAAGGTAAGGGGTATGACTTTGCTGAAGATGATGAAAAAGGAACATATCATGGAATAGGTCCTTTTGATATTAAAACCGGTAAAACTTTAAAAGTTTACCAAGAAAATGAATATTCATATAGTGAAATTGTAGCGCAAGCATTAATTGAGGTTAAAAAACAAGAAAATATCTCAATTATCAATCCGGCTACAATGGTAGGTAATAGATTAAATAAATTTCAAAAAGTTTATCCCCAATCGATATATGATGTTGGTATTGCAGAAGAACATGCAGCTACAATGGCTGGTGCTTTAGCATTATGTAATAAGAAAGTCGCACTTTTAATATATTCTACATTTGCTCAAAGAGCTTATGATCAAATTTTAAATGATATTGCAAGACGTAACACACCAGTTGTAATTGGTCTTGATAGAGCAGGACTTGTAGCTGAAGATGGTTCAACTCATCAGGGTATTTATGATGTAGCATTTTTAAATGCTATGCCTAATATTAATATCGCAATGGGGAAAAATATAGCGCAAACAAGTGCGTTAATAAAATATGCATTTAAGCTTGATTGTCCTATTGCAATTAGATATCCTAAGAAAAATGAAATTTTACTAAATGAAGAAGATATCTCTTCTAAAGACTGGGAAATTATTTCAAAAGGAAATGGGAAAACAGTTATATCATATGGATATGATGTTTTAAGAATTTCTAATTTAAATGATAAGTATAACTTAAATTTAACTATTATTAACGCTATTTTTATTAAACCATATGATAAAAATATGCTTAACTATTTAATATCTTTAAACAAAGATATTTATGTTATAGAACAAGTAGTTAAATCTGGTTCATTAGGTGAGTCGATTTCTTCATATTTATATGAAAATGACTTTAATAATAAACTTTATTTACTTTCTATACCAACTGATTCATATGTACCTCAAGGAGATATTGATTATTTACTAAAATTATATCACTTAGATGATGAATCATTACTAAAGGAGCTTTCTAAATGAGACTAGATAAATATTTGATAGAAAATAATTATTTTACATCTAGAACTAAAGCTCAAGTTGAAATTAAAAATGGTAATATTTTAGTGAATAATAAAAAAGTTACATCTCCTAGTTTTGAAATTGAATCTGCAGAAATCACAATTTTAAATAAATTAAAATATGTATCTCGTGGTGGTTTAAAACTTGAAAAAGCTATACAAGAATTTAATTTAGATTTTAAAGATAAAATAGTTTTAGATATAGGTGCATCTACAGGTGGATTTACTGATTGTGCACTTCAACACGGAGCAACAAAAGTTTATGCGGTTGATGTTGGTACACTTCAACTTAATAATACTTTAAAAGAAAATCCAAAAGTAATTAGTATGGAAAATACAAATATTTTAGATACAAATATAGACGATAAAATTGATTTTATAGTAATGGACGTATCATTTGTATCAATAAATCATTTAATTGATTCATTAAATAAATATTTGAGTAAAGACAATTGTTTAATATGTTTAATTAAACCTCAATTTGAGGTTGGTAAAATGGTTAACAAGGGAATAATTAAAGACTTAAAAACACATATTAAAGTTTTAAATAATGTAAATAATTATTTAAAAGACGCAGGACTTTATATTAATAAATTAACATATAGTCCGATAAAGGGTGGTAGTGGAAATATTGAATATTTAGCATTGATATCAAAAACTAAGGCTGGGTTTATTGATATTAATCAAACAGTTATAAACTCGCATAAATTGGAGGGATAGTATGCTATATAAATTACATATCACTAATTATGGAATTATTGATGATGTATCGATAGATTTAAAATGCGGATTTACTACATTGTTTGGAAAAACAGGCGCTGGTAAATCCTTAATTTTTAGTTCGATATCATTATTATTAGGCTCACGTGCTGATATAAGTAAAATTAGACATGGATTTACATCTTCATGTGTTGAAGGGTATTTTTCTATGAATCTTAAAATAGAAGAATTTCTAAAAGAAAATAATATTTGTTTAAATGAAAACCTTCATATAAAAAGAGAAATTTCTAAATCAAAATCAATCATAAAAATTAATAATAAATTGGTAAATTTACAAACATTAAAAGAATTATCTAAATATCTAGGACTGATCCATCATCAACAAGAATCTTATAATTTATTTAATAAAGAAAATTATTTAGATTTTATTGACCCTAAAAATGATATTAAATTTGATTTATTATTTAATGATTATATCTTAAAATATCATCAATATTTAGCTTCATATAATGAATATGAATCAATTATTAAAAACAAAGAGAAAGATGAACGAGAACTAGAGTACAATCAAATAATATATAATGAATTAAAATCAATGAATCTAAAAGAAAATGAAGATGAATATTTAGATAAAAAAATTTCTAAATTAGTAAATTTTGATAATATCTATCAAGCGTTAAAACAAAGTATTAATTTATTAGACAATGAACGCTTTTCTTTAGATAATATGTATAGCGCTTATAAAGAATTAGATAATATATCAAAATATAGTTCAGATTTTGATAGTGATAAAGATTTATTATTAGAATCATATAATAATATTGAATATATACTTTCTAATTTAAAAACAAATTTTAATAATTTAGAATATAATGAAAACTTATTAGACGAACTTCAAACAAGGTCTAATCAATTAAATAATTTAAAACTTAAATATCATCGTGATATTAATTCTTTACTGAAATACATTAAGGAATTAGAACTTAAAATAAATAAAGTTTTAAATTATGATGAAACTCTCAATTTAAAGTATGAAGAACTTATATTAAAATATGAATCTTTAAAAATAAGTGCTAATAATTTAAGTTCATATAGAAAAAATATAGCATTAAATATAGAACAAAATATTATTAAAAGTTTAAATGAATTAGATATTTCAAATGCAAAATTTAAGATTGAATTTGAAAATAAAAATATAGAAGATCCTTTAAATAAAGATATATTTTCACCTCAAGGTATAGATGATATTGATTTTTTAATATCTACTAATAAAGGTGAGCCATTAAAACCAATGTCAAGTATAATTTCAGGTGGAGAAGCTTCAAGAATAATGTTTTCATTTAAATTGTTTTTTAAATCAAAATTAAATGTTGATTTTATTGTATTTGATGAAATTGATAGTGGAGTTTCTGGAAATGTCGCAAATATTATTGGTTCTAAAATCAAAGAATTATCAAAAGATTGTCAAGTTTTATTGATATCACATTTGCCTCAAGTAATATCTTATGCAGACAATTATTTATATGTATATAAAGAATTAAAAGATGAAAGAACCATTTCAAAATCAAAATATTTAAATAATGATGAAGTAGTAGAAGAACTTGCAAAAATGATTAGTGGTAATTTAATATCAAATTCAGCTATAATACAGGCTAAAGAATTGCTTAATAATAATAAGTAATAATAATTAGAAAAAACATCACCTAGTTTAAAATGCTAAGTGATGTTTTGATATTTATATTAGTTTTTAGAAATAAATACTTTATAAGCCAAATAAGCTTCATAAACGTCTGCTTTAGATACTATTTCCATAGGAGAGTGCATATTAAGTACTGGAACACCAGCATCAATTACATTCATATTATAGTTTCCTAAAATATATGCAATTGTACCACCACCACCAAGGTCAACTTTACCAAGTTCAGCAGTTTGATAATGAATATCATTTTCATCCATTACCTTACGACACCAAGCCATATATTCAGGCATTGCATCATTGCATCCGCCTTTTCCTCTAGAACCTGTATATTTATTAAATACAATACCATTTGCGAAGAAACATGAATTTAATTCTGGTGTAGCAGAAGCGTAAATAGGATCAAGTGCTGCAGACACGTCACTTGATAGCATCTTAGTATTTTCAAAAGTAATTGCTAAATCAGTATATTTAGTATTACCTTCAGCTTCAAGTAACATCGCAACTATTGTCTTAAACCAATCGGATTGAGCACCAGTAGCTCCAATAGATCCAACTTCTTCCTTATCAACCAAAATAGCACAAGAAGTATATTCGACTTCTTTAGTATCTAAAATAGCCCTTAAGGAAGTATAAGCACAAACTCTATCATCATGGCCGTATCCTGCAATCATAGATCTATCAAGTCCATAATCACGAGCAGGTCCTGCAGGTACGATTTCAATTTCAGCTGAAATGAAATCTTCCTCTTCGATATTATATTTATCTTTGATTAATTTTAAGATGTTTGCCTTACAAGAATCTTTTTCTTCACCTTTTAAAGGAATATTTCCTAAAGTAATATCTAAGTCTTCACCTTCAATAACTTTAGAAGCGTTCTTTTGCATTAATTCACTTGATAAATGAATTAAAAGATCAGTAATACCCACAACTGGATCCTCAGAATTATCTCCGATAGAAATATTTACAGTTGTACCATCTTTTTTACATACAACACCGTGTAAAGCAAGAGGACAAGTTACCCATTGATATTTTTTAATACCACCATAATAGTGAGTATCTCCAAGTGCAAATCCTGATTTTTCATAAACTGGATTTTGTTTTAAATCAATTCTTGGTGAATCAATATGAGCACCTAAAACTCTTAAACCTTCTTCTAAAGGTTGTTTTCCCATTACAAATAAAGCAATGTTTTTATTT
>CAZGBY010000031.1:0-21356 GCA_964524125.1 uncultured Clostridium sp. | reverse complement strand
GTTTTACCTTCTGCTCAAACTGAATAAAACCAGCGATTTTTATGCGATTGCCCTAGTTTGAAAACGTCTAGTATTTACAAACCTATTTTGATATGTTATAATTATTCTAATGGTATTTATATACTAAACGGAGGAATAAAGAAATATATGGTTAATGTTAATGACCTCAAAAATGGTACCGTAATTGAATATGATGGTAAGCTTTGCCAAATTATTGAGTTTATGCATGTGCTTCAAAATAAAGTCGAATTTACTCGTGTTAAGCTTAAAGATTTAAGAACTGGTGCTAGAATTGATACAGCATTTAAAGGCGCTGATCAAAAATTTAAATTATGTAATATTGAAAGAAAGGCTATGCAATTCATATTTTCATCAGGTGATTCATATACATTTATGGACAATGATACTTATGAACAAATTGAAATACCTGCATCAAGACTTGAGTGGGAAATTAATTTCTTACAAGAGGGAATGAATTGTGAAGTTATGATGTATGAAGGAGAAGTTTTAACTATCTCCTTGCCAGATAAAGTTAATTTAAAAGTACATCAATGTGAACCTGCAGTTAGAGGAGATACAAAAACTAGTGCACTTAAAGATGCATTCTTAGAAAGCGGATTTTTAGTAAAAGTGCCAATGTTTATTAATCAAGAAGAAATAATTATTGTATCTACAAAAACAGGTGAATATTGCGGAAGAGCATAGAAAAAGAAAATAAAAGTCAAAAATAATTATAAAGGAGATGAATTAACTACTTTATGCTAAAATACTTTTCTAGCTGACTACTATAAATGAAAAGTAATGCGAAGTAGTAAATATTTTGGATATACAATCGTCAGTACAATCACTTACTATACCGTCGGGTAATTTTCTTACAATTAATGGAGGATTACTTGCAGTTTTAATTTTACTTGTTGTTTTATCAGCATTTTTCTCGATGACAGAAACAGTGTTTTCGTCTATATCAGAAGCTAAGGTTAAAAACTTAGTTGAAGAAAGAAAAACTGGAGCTAAGAAAGCTTTATTTTTAGTTGAACATTTTGATAGAACTATTACAACATTGCTTGTTGGTAATAATATTGTAAATACAGCACTTTCTACATTTGCACTATCATTCTTTGCTGGATTTGTAAAAAGTGGAAATATTGAATTGCTATCAACAGCTGTTATTACAATTACATTATTAATATTTGGAGAAATTACACCAAAAACTTTAGGAAAGAAATATAATGATAAACTGGTTTTAATATTAGCTCCAATCTTATATATATTAAGTTATATATTACTTCCAATTTCAATTATATTTATGGGTCTTCAAAAATTATTTACCGGTAAAAAGAATAATGAATCATTAGTAGATGAATCTCAACTTGAAACTATCTTAGATACAATGGTTGAAGATGGAGAACTTGAATCAGATGAACATAAATATATTAAAAACGTGTTTGATTTAAATGATAGAACAGTTGAAGATATAATGGTACCTCGTATTGATATGGTCGCAATTGAAGATAATACTCCTATTGATGAGGTTAAAAATATTTTCTTAAAAGAACAATATTCAAGAATCCCTGTTTATCATGAAGATAAAGATCATATTATTGGTATTGTTTATGAAAGAGATTTCTTCCAAACAATGGTTAAGAATGTAAATATTAAATCTGTTGAAGAAATAATGCGTAAAGTATTGTTTGTAAATAAGAAGATGACTGTAGATGCACTAATTAATACTCTACAAGAAGCTAAGATGCATATGGCTATTGTATCTGGTGAATATAATGATACTTTAGGCTTAGTTACAATGGAAGATGCTCTTGAAGAAATTGTAGGAGAAATCTATGATGAACATGATGAGGGTTCTATTAAACAAAAACTAATTACTAAATTAAATAATGATACTTACATTGTCGATGGTGATATGTTTGTAAGTGATATGTTTGAAGAAATAGGACTTGGAGAAGCTCCAGAAAATGTTTCAAAGTTATCTACTTGGATGTTTGAATCACAAGAAGAACTTCCTAAAATTGGCGATAAAATGACTTATATTTCTTGTTTTACTGAACAAAATGAAGAAGGGGAATATGAGGATTATGCTAAAGTTATTACTTTAGAAATAGTTGAAGTTGATGATAGAAGAATTGAAACTATTAAAGTAACTTTAAAAGACGCAACTGAAGAAGAAATAGAAGAATTTGAAAATAATAAAGACGATGAATAATTAAAGTTATAAGATATACAATCCATTAAATGTGGGTTGTATTTTCTTTTATCATTTAATATTTCTTGTTTAATATGTAAAAACATTTCTTGACAACTTATTTTATTAATAGTAAAATTAAATTGGCAAATATTATTAAAGAGTGCCAAAGAGTGTGAGGATGAATTATGATTTTAGTTTAATATTAAAAATAAGAAAGGCTATATTAAAAATATAGAAGGTAATCATTATGTCAAGTGAAGAATATTTTCCAACTTTATTACCAGATAAAATTGATATTAAATTAAACAAAGAAGAAACAAAAAAACATTTAATGACTTTAGTTGAGTATAAAGAAATGCGTATGAGGTATTCATGCGCAATTAATGAAATCAAAACAAAATTTGAAAATCTAGATATGGAATTTAAACTAAAACATAAGAGAAATCCTATATCAAGTATAAAATCACGTCTTAAAAGTAATGATAGTGTTATTAAGAAATTAATTAAAAAAGATTTAGATTTTAATATATCAAATATTGAAAATAATATCAAGGATATGGCAGGTATTAGAATTGTATGTACATATATTGATGATATTTATAATTTAGCAACTTCATTATTAAGACAAGATGATATTACTTTACTAGAAGTTAAAGATTATATTAAAAATCCCAAATCAAATGGATATAGAAGCCTCCATTTAATTGTTGAGGTGCCTGTATTTTTAGTTGAAAGTACATATAATATGAAAGTTGAAGTTCAAATTAGAACGATTGCGATGGACTTTTGGGCTAGTTTAGAACATCAAATGAAATATAAAAAAGAAATAAAAAATGAAACAGAAATATCCCAAAGATTATATTTTTGTGCAGAACAATCTGCGAAATTAGATGAAGAAATGATGAATATAAGACAAGAAATAGATTCTTCAGTGGATGAAGATAATGAAGAAGATATATTAAAAGCATATTTATCTAAATTAGATATGTCTTTATAAATAATGGGAGTTATTTAATATGAAAAAAATTGATTTAAAAGAATATAAAAACTATAAAACGTATTTTATATTATTTGATATATTAATGAAGGAAAATGATTTAAAGAAAGAAGATGTTTTAAATAAACTTAGTATTTCTATAAGTTCATATAGAAGAGCTCATTTTAAAGATACAAAAATATCAAAGGAATTATATATTAAACTTTGTGATTATTTTGATATTATACCCTTAGATTTAAAAGAGATAGATTATTATGAAGAGAAATTAAATGAAGTTTATTTTGATAATTATTATGGAATGACCGATAAATTAGAGGAGAATTTTAAATGGATAGAACAACATAAAAATAAAAGGAATGTATTATATCCTATATTTCAATTGTTAGAACAGTATTGTAAAATTAAAGAATTGCTTTTTGACATAGATGAATATGACTTTTTAAAGTTTAAAAAGTTTTATCAAGGTGAATTGGTTGAGTTTTATAACATTTTTGAAATTGTTTTGACAAGAGGAACGTATAGCCCTACTAAATTTGATTATAATAATGATTATAATGAACATTATTTATCAGCGTTAGCATTTAATTCATTTAAAAATGATAAATATATAGAAAGTATATATTATGCTGAAAAAGCTATTAAACTATATGACATTAATCTTAATTATAAAAGAAAATATACTATAAATATAATAATTATGATAAACTTATTATCATTGAAAAAGTATAATGATTGCCGAAAATTAGCACATAAGCAATATTATTCATTGAAGTCATTAGAATATTATGGTGATGAATTTTATTCTACTTTAGAATTGTATTTGTTGTCAAATTTGTATTTGAATAATTATGATGATATTTTTAAATCAGAATATAATATGTTTGAAACTCTAGTTATTTTATTTATAAGGTTATATGCTTATAAGAAGTTGAAAGATGATAAAGGTTACGCGAATACATTAAATAAGATAAAAAATAATGAATATGACAATATTAAAGGTATTGATGAAAGTGATTTATTAGATTTTGATTATAATTTTGCAAAAAAACTTTTTTCAATAAATTTTATCAAAAGATAGAATATAGGTCATAATTTTTGAACAATTTAATTATCAATTGCCATATTTTTAATATAATAGTTCAAAAATTTGAATTTTGTCGATTTGACAAAATTATTATTTGATATATAATAAAACATTGTTGCAACAATATTAATATATTATGGAAGGATTTTATTATATGAAAAAAATAAATAAATTATTAAGTATGGGTTTATTATGCTCAACTTTACTTGGGATGTCAAGTATATCTCAAGCTTCAGAAGTTAGAACAGAATCTACTGCATCTGCAAAAGGATTTACTACAAGCGGATTAACTTATTTAGGTGATACTGAAACTTTTTCTTATAAGGTTTATACTGATAAATATACTTATGGTTATTGTTCAATGTGGAGTAGTGTCTATAAAATTGTTGTTGGGGAAAGCGATAATACAAGTTGTTATATTATTGCATTTATAGAAAGTAGTATTGATTCTACTGGAAATTCTGCCGAAAAAAGATATTTTAGAAATAAACAATTAACGATAGAAACACAATTTGAGTGTAGTGCGGAAATTAGCATGGTAAAATCTTATCCAGACAGTTCTTCTAGTACAACATCGAATACTGTGGGATTTGAGGTTAATGGCACCATTACTTCAAATAGTGTCGGTGTTGCTGGTGGATTTTCATACTCAAACACTACTCAATATTCAACAGTTACTCTAACAAAGCATCAGTCGTCAACTAATAATGTATATACTAATCAATTTATATATGATTTTAAAGAGTACAAATCAGGAGATATGACTGCACCAAATATTGGTCTTGTAGAAGAAAGAATGTATGTTATTTATCAAATTAAAAATTATACAGGTAATGAAACATTTAATTTGACATTTAAAACTCATGCAAGTATTTTTAAAGATGCTAAATGGCCACTTTCTAATGCAACTCGTGCAGGTGAAATAATTGATAAGTTCGATGGCAAGTCTTATTATGGACATAGTGAATCAAATATAGCTGAAAGTTAATTTCTAAAGGAGGAAGTTTAATGATTGAACTAAAGAATATTTCTAAGGTATATGATAAACATCAAAATGTTGTACTTAATAATATAAACTTAACTCTTCCAAATAAAGGCCTAATAATTATAAAAGGTAAATCAGGTATTGGTAAGACAACTTTACTTAATATCATTGCAGGATATGATAAACCAACATCAGGTACATTATCTGGTTATAATTTTAATGATGTAAGTATGATGTTTCAAGATTATCGATTAATTGATTATTTAACTGTATATGAAAATATAAAAGTAGTAAAAGAATTATGCAGGGATAATCAATATGATATAGATGAATTGCTAAAAAAATTTGATATTGAATCTATTAAAAATCATTATCCTAATGAAATATCTTTAGGGCAAGCACTAAGAGTATCTTTAATAAGAACATTGATTAATGATAAACCTATATTATTAGTAGATGAACCAACTAAGGCATTAGATGATGATAATGTTAAAATAGTTTTTGATTTCTTAGAACAACAATCAAAAGAAAAACTTGTTATTGTTGTATCTCATGATGAATTTTTTTTAAATAAAGATTCATACTATATTGAGCTTAAGAATGGTTCATATGAAACTAATATTAATATTAATGAAAATGATAAAGTATCTAATTATAATAGTAATGATATACACTTAAATTTAAAATTAAGTACTTTTTTAGGTATAAAAACATTTTTAAAAAGAAAATGTAAATATATATTCTTATCATTTTTAATGCTAATATCTTTTTCATTTATAATTGCATCACTTACAGGATTTTTTACAAGTGAAGCTGATATAATTGTTAAACATTGTGATGAACAAGGATATAGTTATGCAATCCTAGATAAAGATCATACTCGTAGTGGAAATTATATATCACAAGAAGAATTAGATAAATATAAATCTAATAGTAAGATTTATGAATGTATTAAGAATACATTTGGTATAACAATAAATAATGTAAAACTTGATTATATAGATTTTTATTTGATGGATGAGTATAATGGTAATAAATTAAATGGAAATGAAATTTTATTAAGTAGTAATACTAAAGATGTACTTTCTATTAATAAAGGGGACTTTATTACAATAAATAATTTCTCTTTTAATGTTATAGATTTTTATAATGACGGAAATGATGAAGATGAAGTATATTCAATGATTATATCAGAAGATACTTATAAAAAATTTATATTTTCAAATCAATTTGATTTATTTATGAAAAGAGATGGAATTGAATATTATCAAACAACTACTCTTTATGAGTTATCTGACTACTATGTTTCTCGTGTAATTTATGGTGAATATTGTCAATTAGAAGAAAATGAGATTGGTCTTCCAGCTAATATTGCAAAAAATTATACAAATGACTTAGAAAGTTTAATAGGAAATAAAATTACAATCAGTATATGTAAAAAACTATATGACAGTTTCTTTTATCACGAAACATATGATTTCATTGATTTAGAATTTACTGTAAAATACATTTATCAAGACTCAAGAAATGCTATTGTATTAAACGAAGATGTATTTAAAGAATTACAATTTAATTATAATTGGGGATACGATCATAAATTATGTGTTAATATTAGTGATAAAAAAGTCATATCTAAATTAATTAATGATGGATTTACTCATGATATGTTTTTCTCGGAAAGACTTCAAGATAGAATTGATTATGCAAAACCTTTTAATTATATTTTACTAGTAGTAGCTATTATATTACTTATATTTATAATCTCATCATTTATTAATTTTATCATTTCATTAATCTTTGAAGATGGCAATTCTATAGGTATATTAACCTCATTTGGTATAGACAAAAAGAAGATATTATTTATTTATTTAATACCAGTAGTATTAGTAACTATTATAATGATAATATTATCTATTTTTGGATCACTTGGTTGTTTATCATTACTTACTTATGTTATTAATTATAATAGAAAAGTAAGTTATAAAATATTCTTCTTTAATATAAAGCCATTATTATGTGTACTATTATTAAGTATTATAATAATAGCTATTATGTATTTTATATTAATTAAGAAACTTAATAAGCGCACCACAATAGATTTAATCTATTCAAGAAAATAGTATTAAAAGTACCCCAAAAAGGTACTTTTTATTATATTCTTTTCATACTATTATATTAGGTGAGTTAAACTGAAAAGAATACTTATACTAATATATTTATCAATATTACTAATAATACTTCCAAAATCTACTATAGCATATAATGTATCTAGTTATATAGTATATGATGTTAATTCGAAAACAGTAATAGAAGGAAATAATTATAATGAAATATCACTAGTTGCATCTACAACAAAAATCTTAACAGCTATAGTTGCGATTGAAAATATGTCTTTATATGATGAAATTCAAATATTAAAAGAAGATACTCAAATAGAAGGTTCAAAAGTATATTTAAAAGAAAATGAACATTATACAGTATTAGATTTACTTTATGGATTAATGCTAAGAAGTGGAAATGATTGTGCAAACGCTCTTGCTAGAAGCTATAAATATGGTTACAATTCTTTTATTGAACTAATGAATAACAAATGTAAGGAACTTAAAATGACCTCATCAATATTTCAAAATCCATCTGGACTAGATAGTGATACTGAAAACAAGTCAACTTCATATGATATGGCACTTTTAATGTCATACGCTATGGAAAATGAATATTTTTATAAAATTTCATCAACTCACGAAATAAAAATTAAATCACGTGAAGGTACAACTTTTTATTTACAAAATAAGGATAAGTTATTATTTAGTGATAATCGTTTTATAGCTGGAAAAACTGGATATACAAAATCAAGTAAACGAGTATTAGTTAATTATGCATCTTATTTAGGTAAGAATATTGTAATAGTTACAATTAATGATTCAAATGATTGGGAAAATCATAAAAAATATTTAGATAAAGCTTTAAATATGAAATTATATACTGTATTAAATAAAGGTGTTTATAATATTAATGGTTATGATTTTTCTTTAGAAATTGATGATGATATTAAATGTTATTACGATAATAATATTAGTTTTTATTTAGATATTAAAGAAGAAATACTTTTTATATATTATAATGAAAATAAAATATTTTCTAAGAAAATAAAAATAATTTATAGTTAATTTTTAAGTTACAATGGATTTAGATGAAAGTAAAAGAATAAAAACAAGTTGCATAAATATTGAAAGAAAGTATTTTTATTGATATTATTTATAAAAATAGTATAATATTTAATAGAATTAGATTGAATGGAGTACTAAAAAATGAAAGATAATGAATTATATTTAGAACTAGAAGATAATGAATGGCCAAATGATTATATTTATCATAAACGTCAAATCGCAAGAGCGATAGTTTATGATGATGAATATAATTTTTATTTTATAAAAGGTAAAAGAAATGATATCTTTGGAAATTGTACCTGGATAGAAACTTCTGGTGGTGGAGTTGAAGATGGTGAAAATTTAGAATATAGTGTTAAAAGAGAACTTAAAGAAGAATTAGGAGTAGAAGTTGATGTTGTTCATAAGATTGGTGTTGTTAGTGATTTTTATAATTTGCTTAATAGAAATAATATTAACCATTATTACTTATGTAAAATTAAATCAATTGGTGATAAAAACTTAACTGATTATGAAGAAAACGAATATCATTTTGAAACTTTTAAAACCACTTTAGATGGAGCAATTAAAGAATATAATAAATATAGTAATTCTAAACTAGGACGTCTTATAGCTCAAAGAGAATTACCTATATTAGAAGAGGCTAAAAGATTACTTAATTTATAAAACTCTTTTAGCTTTTTTAAATTTTTAAATTAATATATCTTAATATACAGATAAAAATACGTTTACTAGATTTGAAAATATGACAAAAGATGTTATAATAATACTGTAAAGAAAAGAGGAAGAAATATGAATAAGAAAATTAAAAGATTTTTAGAAGAAAAAGGTTTAGAAGTGAAAAAGAATAATGCATATGGAATTATAGAAGGTTATGAAGTAAACGCATACTATAATGTATTTGAAACTACTTGGCCTTTAAAAATTTCAATATCATGTTATTTAAATAATGAACAAAAAGAATTTATAATTAATAGATTTAGGAAAATAAAATATAGATTCTTAAATTTTTTTCATAATGATTATGGAATTGTTATTAGAATGAATGGTTGGATAGGAGCTAGTTGCGCTAAAAAGGCAAAAGAATTTTTAGAAATGGCTATCAATTTGTTAAAAGAAATGAATATAAACGGAATAACACACTCTCCTATATCAGGTGTTTTACTTGAAAATCCTAAGGTTTGTCAAATCCATGATGAAAAAATTACACTATCTGAAGAGGAATATTTAAATCTTAAAGATAAAATTGAAAATGAGAATAAGGAATTTGAGTCTCAACCAAATAATTATATTATGGGCTTTTTAGGCGCATGTCTAGGTGGACTTATTGGTGCTGTACTATCTTTTATTTTATTAATGGTTGGAGTAGTATCTGCATTTTCAGGCTATTTAGCTTCTTATTTAGGTACAATGTTTTATAAACAAATGAAGGGAAAAGTAAATAAATTCATGATTTTAATTGTTTTGCTGACATCAATTGTGTTTATCTTATTAAGTGTATTATTTGCATATATATTTATAAGTGGTGGAGTAACTGAATTTACTATAAATATGAAAGATTCGCAAATCAAGGCTGGATTTATTTATGATATGGTAATGGCATTAATATTTACACTATTAGGATTAATTTATCCTGTGTATTTAATGAATAAGGAAACAAAAAGAACAAAATTAAATTAATATAAATTATAAAATCTAGTTTTAATACTAGATTTTATAATTTATAAATAAGGTGGTATATTTATGAACTACGCTAATATAAAAAAATATGATATTGCAAATGGTAATGGTGTTAGAGTATCTTTATTTGTAAGTGGTTGTAAACACTATTGTAAGGGATGTTTTAACAGTATTGCATGGGATTTTAATTATGGTAATTTATTTACTGATGAAGTAATGGGTGAAATTATTGCATCTTTAAGTCCTGAGTATATAAATGGTTTAACAATACTTGGCGGAGAACCTTTAGAAAAAGAAAATCAAGAAACTGTATTAAAGCTTATTAAAAAAGTTAAAGAAATATATAATGATAAGGATATATGGATATATACTGGATTTACATATGAAGAGTTAAAAACTAATGCTAGATGTAATACTGTATATATTGACGATATTATAAGTAATATTGATATACTTGTAGATGGCAGGTTTGATGAAAGTAAAAAAGATATATCATTACTTTTTAAAGGATCATCTAATCAAAGAATAATAGATATAAAAGAGACTTTAAAAAGTAATAAATTAATATTACATCCTTTAAATGAAAAGAGGTCTTTTTAAGTGTTACTAAATTATAACTTCTATGCTGATACAAACAATAAGAATAAAGAATCATTTAATGATGCAACCCCACTAGGTAATGCCCATATGGGCGCCATGGTATATGGTAATCCATATAGTGAAAAAATAGTTCTTAATGCAGATACATTATGGCTTGGAAATAAAAATATTAAAAGATATAATAAAAATTTTATAAAATATTATCCTGAAGTTTTAAAGTTAGTAGAAGATGGTAAAATTGAAGAAGCTGAAGACTTACTTAAGCTTTGTTCATTTTCATCTCCTAAAGGTAAAAGTATTTATACCACAGCGGGGAATTTATATATTGACTTTAAAGATAAGACAGAAGTTAGAAATTATAAAAGAAATCTTGATCTTAATAAGGGTATTTTAAGTATTTATTATGAACAAAATAATAATATTATAAATATTGAAGCTTTTGCAAGCTTCCATAAAAAAGTAATATGTTATAGCATAAATTCTGAAAATAAAATTGACTTAAATATTACATTAGATAGAGATAAATTATATGATAGTTTAACTTCTAATAAAAATTCATTATTACTTAAATATAATTATAATAAAAAGGATATGCTAGGTATTTTAGTTAAATGTGAAGTTGATGGTATCTTAACTAATATTGGTTCTAATTTAGTAGTTACTTCATCTAAAACTATTAAGTTATATATAACACTAGATACTACATTTAACTATAAATTTGTAATTAAAACATTAGAACATAGGCTTAAAAAAATAGATTATAATACTATTAAAGAAGAACATATTAATGATTTTAAATCATTTGATCATAATTTAGAAACATCTGATTCTGATATAAATAAATTATATGCATTTTCAAAATATTTACTAATATCTTCATCACGTGGAAATTCACAACCTGCAAATTTGCAAGGTATATGGTGTGAAGATATCTTCCCTAGATGGGATTGTAAATATACTATAAACATTAATTTTCAGATGAACTATTTTGCGTGTTTAAGGCAAGGCTTATTTGAAATGACCTCTCCTTATTTTGATTTATTAAAACGTATACATAAAAATGGTAAATATTTAGCAAAAAAAATGTATAATGCACGTGGTTTTGTAGCATTCCATAATGCTGATATTTATGCAGACGTATCACCTTGTGATAAATATTTGCCTGCAACATATTGGCCTTTTGGAGGTGCTTGGTTATCACTCTTTATTTATGAATATTATGAGTATACAAACAATATAAAGCATTTAAATAAATATTTATATATAATGAAGGATGCTTGTGATTTTTTTGTAGATGTTTTAAAGAAAAATAATGAAGGTAAGTATATACTTGGATGTTCTTTATCTCCTGAAAATTCTTATAATTATAAAGGTTATAAGGCGCATATTGCATCATATACAACTATGGACATAGAAATACTTCATGATTTGTTTTCAAAAACTATTTTAGCATTTAAAACTTTAAATAAAAAGTATGATAATAAATATGAAAAAATTCTAAATAACTTACCTGATATTAAATTAACTAAAGATAATACTATATGTGAATGGGATAAGGATTATAAAGAACTAGAGCCAGGTCATAGACATATTTCAATGCTATATGGACTATATCCATCAAATATTATTAATGAATCTAATCCTAAATTATTTAATGGGGCTTTAAATACTATTAATAAAAGACTTTTAAATGGGGGAGGTCATACAGGTTGGAGTATGGCTTGGATTATTTGTTATTTAGCCAGGCTTAAAGAAAGTGAACTATGTTATTCAAAGTTTAAAGATATGAAAGAAAATAGTATTTCAAAAGGGTATTTAGACTTACATCCACCTTTTCAAATTGATGGTAATTTTGGAGTTGCTGCCGGAATTAGTGAGATGATATTACAAGAACGAAATGATGAAATTTATATATTGCCAGCACTTTCTTGTAAAATTTCATATGTAAAATATGAAAATGTATATTTAAAAAATGGACTTAAAATGAGTATGTATTTTAAAGATAATGAAGTATATAAACTTCATATTTGGTCAAAATCTAAGAAAAAAGTAAAAATTTTCATAAAAAATGAAGAAAAAAATTTTCTTCTAAAAGAAGGGTTAAATGAGCTTATTTAGGGCTAATTTAACCTTTTTTTCTAAAAAATATAATAAAGATATTACTCAATAACGGCTATTAAAAGGATTTTAGAAAACTATAAAACTTTATAAGTATTGACAAGATGTTCAACTTATAATAGAATACAAAATGTAAAAAGAAAATTATATTAGAATTATAATAACCTTAAAAAAGAAAAATTAAGAAAATAGAATTATAAATTCATAATAAGATAGGGATGACATGATGATCATTGGGTATAAAGTCTCCTTTATATAATTTATTTAATATAATTTTCTTTTTTCAATAAATGTGTGTAAAACCACTTTTTAGATGTGGGTTGATATTATTCACACAAAAAGGTGATACAAATGAAATATAACATACTAAAACAATATTTTAATTATGATTCATTTAGAGGAATACAAGAAGAATGTATTGACTCTATTTTAAATGGGCGTGATACTATTTGTGTTATGTCTACAGGTGGAGGAAAATCAATTACATTTCAAGTACCAGGTCTTATATTTGAAGGTTTAACTTTAGTTATATCACCTCTTATTTCTTTAATGAATGATCAAGTTAAGAATTTAAGAATGAAAAATATTTGTGCAGGTACTTTAAATTCAAATACTACTCCTATAGAAGAACAAGAAACTCTAAAACTTCTTGAAAATGGCAAGTTAAAGTTTTTATATTTATCTCCAGAAAGGCTTCAAAATGAAAAATATAAAAACATTTTAATTAATAAAATTATATCACAAATAACAATTGATGAGGCTCATTGTATTGAATGGGGATATGATTTTAGACCAAGTTATTTACATATAAAAGAATTTATAAAAGAACTAAAAGTACGTCCTGTTATATCTTGTTTTACTGCAACTGCTAACGATGAAAAAATTAAAGATATACAAAATAAATTAAATATTAAAGCTAATGTATATAAATCATCATTTGATAGACCAACACTTTATTATGAAACAGTTAGATGTACTAATAAATTAAAGTATATAACAGATTTCATTGATAAGCATATTGATTTATCTGGCATAATATATACGTTAACAAGAAAGAATTGTGAGTCTTTATATAATACACTTACTAAATTAAACTATAGTGTATCTTTTTATCATGGGGCTTTGTCAAATGAAGAAAAAAGAATAAATCAAGATTATTTTATTAAGGATAAGAAGAAAATAATGATTGCTACATCAAGCTTTGGACTTGGCATTGATAAACCGGATATTAGATATATTATTAATTATGACCTACCTGAATCAATAGAAGACTTGTCTCAGCAACAAGGTCGTTGTTCAAGGGATGGTAAATATGGCGTTTGTATATTGCTTTTTAATGAAGGTGATTTATATATAAACGAATATTTTATTAATCAAATTGAAAATAGTGAATCTTTAAATAATGAGGAAATTAAAAGGCTAAAGAAAATAAAAAGAGATAAATTAAATGATGTTATAAAATATTCTACTACAAATAAATGCTTGCATGAGTATTTAGTAAATTATTTTGGTCAAGTTCTACCTTCAAATTGTTCAAACTGCTCTAACTGTATAAATTCTTATAATTATACTGATGTATATGTTGATGCTAAATTAATTTTAATGGCAGTTAAAAGGTATTATAATCATTTTGGTATTAATGTATTTTCTAATATGCTATGTGGAATAAAAGATGATATTATTAGAAAGTATAATTTGATTTATAGCCCTTTTTATAATAAAATAAAAGGCAGTAAGGATTATGTTAAAGAAATAATTTCTCATCTTATAAATGATGGTTATTTAGCTAAATCTAAAGTTGATTATCCTAAACTTATTTGTGGTCAGTTTTATAATGATTTTTTTAAGCGTGATGAATATAAGGTTAGAATTTATAAAGAAAATAATTTCTTAAATGAATTATTAAATAAGAATACTTTAGAAGAAAAACTTTTAGATTTTAGAGATAGAAAATCATTAAGGTTAGGATATCCTAAATATATGGTACTTAAAGAAGATACTATAAAAGAACTAACAAGAATTAAACCTAAAACCAAAGAAGAACTTTTAAATATTAAAGGTATGGGTGAAAAAAATGTTTCTAAATATGGAGATGAGATATTAGAACTTATTAGAAAGAAGTGATTTTATGATTAAAATAGTTAAAGATATAAACTTTTTATCTTTAAAAAGTACTGATTGTACTAAGGATGATTTATATATTGTTGATAAACTTAAACAAGCATTAGAAGAAAATAAGTTAAATTGTGTAGGAATGGCTGCGAATATGATTGGTTATAATAAAAACATAATTATATTTGAAGATGAAAACAAAAAGTATCAAATAATGATTAATCCTACTATTATTTTAAAGAAAAATTCATATAAAGCCAAAGAAGGATGTTTATCCTTAGATGGTGTAAGAGAATGTTTAAGATATGATTATATAAAAGTTGAATATTATGATGAAAAGTTTAAATTGAAAATTAAAACTTATAAAGGATTTACTGCACAAATAATTCAACATGAAATAGATCATTTAAATGGTATTATTATCTAAAAGTATAGAATTTAATATTAAATTATGGTAAAATTTCTTTTGGTGGTACAATGAAAAACATATATGATATGACACTTAATGAATTAAAAGAGTATTTTATATCTATTGGTCTTAAGCCTTTTAGAGCTGTTCAAATATTTGAATGGTTATATAGACATCATATTAGAAGTTTTGATGAAATGACTAATGTAAAAAAAGATGTAATTAATAAATTGAAAGAGGATTTTATTTTAGATTTATATGAAATAAAAGCTCATCAAAAATCTAAGGATGGTACTGAAAAGTTTTTATTTAAATTAAGTGATGGAAATTTAATAGAATCTGTATTAATGCGCCATAATTATGGGACTTCTATTTGTGTAACTTCTCAAGTTGGTTGTAATATGGGATGTGCCTTTTGTGCATCTGGTATGAAAAAGAAATTAAGAAATTTAACTGCTGGTGAAATAGTTATGCAACTTGAAAGTGTATATCATTCTATTAAAGAAAGAATTTCACATATAGTTGTAATGGGAATTGGTGAGCCTTTTGATAATTATGAAAATGTAATGAGATTTTTATCAATTGTAAATGAACCTAAGGGCTTAGAGATTGGGTCTCGTCATATTTCTGTATCTACTTGTGGTATTGTGCCTAAAATTTATGAATATGCTAAAGAAAATTTACAATCCAATCTTGCTATATCACTTCATGCACCAAATGATGAAATAAGATGTAAAATAATGCCAATTAATAAAGCATATCCTATAAAGGAGTTAGTTAATGCTATTTCTGATTATATTGATATGACTAACAGAAGAGTTACAATTGAATATATTTTAATTGATAATTTAAATGATAGTGTATCTTGTGCAAATGAACTTGCTAATTTATTATTTGGATTAAATGTATATATTAATTTAATTCCATATAATGAAGTAAAAGAACACCCATTTAAACGTTCAAGTACGGAACATATGCGATTATTTTATGATACTTTAAAGAAACGATCTTTAAATGTAACCTTACGACTTGAACAAGGCTCTGATATTGATGCAGCATGTGGTCAATTAAGAAGTAAGCATTTGAATAATAATTAATAAATCATCCAAACTATGTTTGGGTGTTTTTATGTTTAAAAGAATATGTTTTATAATCTGTCTTATATCAACTATTTTTTTAGTTTTTATTATAGGAATATATCCATTTATTAAGAAGGATGAAGTTATACAAATTCCTGATATTATAGGACTTAGTGAAAAAGAAGGACTTGAAATATTAGATAACAAAGATGTTAAATATAATAAGGTATATATTAAAGGTAAGTCAAGTAATATAGTAAGTACTGTACCTAGTGTGAATTCATTAATTAAAAAATCACAAAATATTATAGTTTATATAGAAGAATATGAAGGTGATTTTATAATAGATTTTTCTAATATGAATATTAATGATGCTAAAACTATATTAGAAGAGTATAAAAAAGAATATGGTATTTTATATGAAATTGAATATGTAACAAGTGATAATAATATTTCTAATATTGTTATAGGTCAAAGTGTATCTGGTGAATTACTGGATAATATAGATAAGATCATATTGACTGTAAATGTCTCAAATGATTATATTAAAATGCCTAATTTTATAATGAAAGATTATAAGGAAGCTTTTTTATTTTGTAAGGATAATGGACTAATTTTTGAAGGTATTTATATAACATCTTTAATAGATGAGGGCTTAATTATTTATCAAGAAATAGAATATAATGAAGATATTCGAAAAAATAGTTATTCAAGATTATTATTTTATATCGCAAAATAGAAAAAATATGGTAGAATATAAATAATGTGTTGAAAGGAAAAATTACAATGTTAGGACGAGTTATTAGCCTTGATTCAGGGGTTTATAAATTAATAGGTGAAAATGAAGAAGAAATTTTATGTCAAGCAAGAGGCGCCTTGCGTCATAAAGAAGTTGATAAAAATTCTTCATTTAATAAAAGTAATAATAAGTTATCAAAAAAGGTTGAAACTAAAAGGATAAAATTATCTCCTAAGGTTGGTGATTTAGTTATTTATGAAAATAAAAATGGTACATATTATTTAGATGATGTCCTGCCAAGAAAAAATGAACTTATTAGACCAGATATTGCAAATGTAGATCAAATAATGTTAATATTTTCTGCAAAAAGACCTGATTTAAGTCTTTTACTACTTGACACATTTATTTCTAATTTAGAACTTCATAATATTAAACCTTTAATAGTTATAACTAAAATAGATTTGTTAAGTATAGATGAACTTTCAAAAGTTAAAGAAGAAATGAAGTATTATGAAAATATTGGTTATCCTGTATTTTATTCAAATTCAAAATTAGGAGTACCAGAAGAAATAAAATTATATTTAAAGGGAAAAATTACTGTTCTTTCTGGTCAAACAGGCGCAGGGAAATCAACATTTATTAATGCGTTGATTCCAGGCTTTAAGCTGGAAACGAATGATATTTCAGATGCTTTAAATAGAGGAAAACATACTACAAGAAGAAGTCATTTATATCCTTATTTTGAAGGGCTGATTGGAGATACTCCGGGATTTTCTAAGCTCGAGACGTTTTCATCTAAAGAGGTTTTAAGAGATACGTTTATTGAATTTAAAGAGTGTGGTTGTAAATTTAGAGATTGTATGCATATTAAGGGCACAAAGGGATGTATGGTTTTAGAAAGTCTTGGAACTTTAATTAAACTATCAAGATATAATAATTATATAAAAATGTTAGAAAGTGTAGGTAAAAAGTATGATAATTAGTCCATCTATTTTAAGCGCTGATTTTAAAGAATTAGTAAAATCTATTAGTGAGGTTAAGAGCGCACAGTTTTTACATATTGACATTATGGATGGTGATTTTGTACCAAATATTAGCTTTGGTCCAATGGTTCAATCACAAATTAAAGATAGTTTTAAAGAAATGGTATTTGACACTCATTTAATGATAACCAACCCTCAAAATTATATTGAACAATTTGTTAAAGCTGGGTCTGACTATATTACATTCCATATTGAAGCAAACTGTAATGCAAAAGAGGTTGTTGATAAAATCCATTCTTATGGTATAAAAGCTGGTATTTCTATTAAACCTGGAACGGATGTAAATATGATAAAGGAATTACTCCCTTATGTTGAACTTGTACTTGTAATGAGCGTAGAGCCTGGGTTTGGTGGTCAAAGTTTTATGCCAAATTCTTTAAATAAGATAAAAGAACTTTATGATTTAAAGGTAAATAATAATTATAATTATTTAATTTCAGTTGATGGTGGAATTAACAATGAAACTATCAAATTAGTAAGTGATGCTGGCTGTGATGTAGCAGTACTTGGTTCATATTTATTTAAACAAAAAAATAAAGAAGAAGAAATTAAAAAATTAAGTCTAATATAAAATAAAAGACATATAATTAATTGAGGTGTTAAAATGCGATTTTATGTAGTAAAACTACCTAGCATTTTTAGCAAAATTATTAATTTCTTTAAAAATATATTTAAAAAGAAGGAATAATTAAAATCCTTCTTTTTGTTTATATAACGCAAAAAATTGGCTAAAAGCCAATTTGATATATGCGGTTATTAATTTAATTAAGCTCTGTTTAATTTTCCACTCTTTAATGCTCTAGCAGAAACCTTTACCTTCTTTACAGATCCATCTTCCATTACAAGACGAACAGTTTGAAGATTTGACTTCCAAGTACGGCGAGTTGCATTTAAAGCGTGTGATCTTTGGTTACCAAAAACAGTACTTTTTCCAGTTACATAACATTTAGCCATAGATTTTACCTCCTTGATAACATAAATTTTCAAGCCATAATATTTTAACTTAATAGAGATTAAAAATCAAGTATTTTTTTAAAAAAAGTATTTTTTATGATTATAATAATGTTTTTATAGCTATTGGATCAATTTTTTTTAGTAAAATATCTATTTTTAATAGATATATGCTCAATAAGATAAAAAATCATTTGCTATTTTAAAAATGTATGGTATAATTTACAATATAAATGAATCCTTTTGTTATGCAAATTTTTAAATTCTAAGGGTTTCATTTTATAGATTATGTTGTAATTATACATAAAATATGATAATATATAATTAGGTTTTGACATTAACCTTATCTACTAAAATATAGATTAAATATCTCATTTATATTTTATATAATATAAAAAAATAAATTAGAACTAGTTTTCTAGTATGTCTAGCCGTAAGGCTTTTTAGTGTCTTATAAATGATACAATACTTTTATTGAAAGATATATTTTAAACTAAAATTTATAACTTTTGATTTGAATATAGGAGGGTTTTTAACCATGATAACTTCAGTCAATGGGAAATTATTTAAACGAATGATGATGAATGGTGCAATTAATTTAAGCAACCATCATAAAGAAATAGATGACTTAAACGTTTTTCCAGTACCAGATGGAGATACTGGCACAAATATGAAGATGACAATGATGTCTGGTGTTAAAGAGATGTCTGCATGTGAATCATCTTCAATTGTTGATATTGCAAAAAAATTACAAAGAGGTCTTTTAATGGGCGCCAGAGGTAATTCTGGTGTTATTTTATCACAATTTTTCCGTGGTATTTATGTAGGGCTTAAAGAAATGACAGAAAATGAAATTTCTGTGGATTTATTTATTGATTGTTTTTCATCTGCAAAGGATGTAGCTTATAAAGCTGTTATGGAACCAATTGAAGGTACTATTTTGACAGTTGTAAGAGAAGCTTCTTTATATTTAACCTCACAAAAGGGTAAAATTACATCTTTTGAACAATTGTTTGAAGAATATCTAAAACAAGCACGTATTTCTTTAGAAAATACACCTAATTTACTTCCAGTTTTAAAAGAAGCTGGTGTTGTTGATAGTGGTGGTGCAGGTTTCATTAAAGTTATTGAAGGTATGGAAATGGCTATTAAGGGAATTATGCTTGAATCTAATGAAAGTACGAATGTTTCAGAACCATCTGCTCAAGCTAAGGTTTCAGGCGATATTAAATATGGATATTGTACTGAATTTATTATCGAACTTAAGGATGAAGCTAATTTTTCTGAAGTAGATTTAAGAAGCCCACTTTCTGTAATGGGTGATTCACTTGTACTTGTTCATGATGATGGCTTAGTTAAGGTACATGTTCACGTTAATAAACCAGGTGAAGTATTAGAACTTGCTCAAACTTTTGGTGAATTTGTAAAAATTAAAGTTGAAAATATGCGTCTTCAACATTCTGAATTGATTAAAGAAGAACCAAAAGAAGTAACACCTCAAGAAAAGAAGAAAATCGCACTTGTTGCTGTATGTTTTGGTGAAGGCATTAAAAATACATTTACTGAACTTGGTGTTGATTACATTATTGATGGTGGTCAAACTATGAATCCATCTACTGAAGATTTTGTTAAGGCTATTAAAACTATCAATGCTGAAGGAATCATCATAATTCCAAATAATGGGAATGTTATTTTAAGTGCTGAACAATCAGCTAAATTATGTGATGATGTAGATATTCGTGTATTAAAGGCTAAGACAATTGCTCAAGGCTATGCTTCATTAATGGCATTTGATCTTCAAAATGATCTTGATACTAATTTTGAAGATATGACAGAAGCTGTATTAAGTGTTACAACAGGAGAAATCACTTATGCTGTACGTGATACAGAAATGAAAGGCGTAAAGATTAAAGCTGGAGATTACATGGGTATATGTAATGGTGAAATAGTTGTGTCTGTTAAAGAAAGACTAGAAGCTGGTAAAGCTTTACTTGAAAAATGTATCGATTCTGAATCTTCAATCGTTACAATCTTCTGTGGTTCTGGTACACAAGAAGATGAAGTCGAAGCTTTATCTTCATATTGTGAAGAATTAAATGAAGATGTAGAAGTTGAAATTATTGAAGGTAATCAAGATATTTATTCTTATATAATTTCTGTAGAAAAATAAGAAAATTAGGTTGGAGTTTAAT
>CAZGBY010000030.1:0-22852 GCA_964524125.1 uncultured Clostridium sp. | reverse complement strand
TAATATTATTAGATATTAAAATATAAGAATTTGTAATGTTTATTGAAATATCGTTTACTAAAACACTATAATTATAGTATTTTATATTAGATATATGATTATTGGTATACTTTATAGCAATCTTTTTTAATCTGGTCCCGTTTTCATAATAGATCACTTCTGTAACCAAATCATTTTCTTTATTAAATACTATTTTTGAATAAACCTCTTCATTATAATCAGAAATATTTTTATAATTATAAACTTCAAAAGTATCACCAACTTTTTTTTGAAACAATGAATCTCCATTTTTCATTGAAATTTTATAAGGAAATTTTAAATTGTCATAAGTATAATATAAATAATTACCATTCTTATCATATACATTATAATCAAATTGTAGTCCTCTATCATCAATTTCAATTTCTTCTATTGTAGTGCCGGCTTCTATATTTTTATATCCTGCAGTTGAATGATAATCTAAACTTCCATCTGGATTTATTTTATTAATACCAGATTGTAATAATTCTAGCTCATATTGTGTATTTAATTTACAACCTTTACCAAACATTGTAATTTCTTCACTTTGTAAGTTTAAATATAAATTTAAACTAAAAGCTTGAGTTCCTTTAGTTTGAAATAAAGGAATATCTAAAATTAGATTTGCATCATTTGGATTGATATTTACATATGTATTAACAATTCCAATTTGATTTTTTATTTGTTTTGTATAACTTTTTAAACCTCTATTCATTTTTTACTCCTAGAATAATTTTATTTTTATTGTATCTTCTATTATTTGTTCATTTGTAATAAGATGAGATATTTCTGTAATATCTAAATATCTTTTAAAGATATGTTTATATTTTAAAGTTAGTTCTTCTATATATTTTAATCTTTGTCCATGCGATAAATCTTCATCAAATTTAACTTCAATATCAATATCCGAATCAATTCTTTCTATATTATTAGCAAATGAACCAAATAAATAGATATCTTTGATTTTATAATTATTTATTAATAATTCTTTATCCTTTTTAAACTGGTTTATAATATTTAAAGTAGTAATTTTCTTTAAATTATAAGTAAATTCTTTTGTTTGAATCTTTTCATTTTCAACTAGATTTCTTATAAAATCTTCTAATTGATTAGAATTATCTTTAATAAATAAATCTCTATATTTTATATATTCATTAAAATTCAGTCTTAATATTCTTATAATTGGTATATTATTTCTAACTAATATATAGTTTAAGAATATTAAACTTAATATTAATCTTGTATTTTCTTCAATAAATGATAATTGTTTATAAACTTCGATATGAAATAATATAGCTTGTTTAATACCTGCTAAATAAGAAATATTAAAATAATAAGTAGTTAATTTGTTTAGTATATAATCATCAATAATTAAACAATCATCAAATAAATTAAAAAATTTATTTAATAGTTTTGTAGTTAATGGAGATGATTTATTATTTAATAAATACATAAAAGAATCATAATAGTTTTTATATTTTTCTTCACTTGATGTTTTATATGGCACTTCATCATATAAAATACTTTTAAATAAATCATGACGAAAGTCATCATTTATACATCTAAGTAGTTTTTCTAAAAAACTTACAGTTTTCTTTCTTGTATATAATTCAATATTTAAATTACTCATAATTTGAAAATACTTGTTTAATTATCTGATTACATCCCGTAGATGATGAACCACTTATAATACCTATAGTAATAGCTTCAAAAATATTTGATACATTAATTATATCTTTATTAGTTAAATAAATAATTATACCAAGTATTCCACCAAGAAGGGATACAAATATAGGAATAAGTTTATATAAATCTTGATGTGATTTAAATATTACTTTAAATATTTCACCAAATAAGTATGTTATAAGTACTATTGTTGGTATATAAATAATTTGCAAGATAAGACTCCTTTCTTTATAAAGTGCTAGCTCTTTATAATATTTTTTAAGATATCTTATCTATATTATAATAAAATAAGGGAGTCTAGCATTTGCTAGACTCCCTTATTTTATTGATAATGAAATATATAAATAATGTCAAGGATTTTTTAATTCATTTTTTTATTATTTGTATAATTGTTATAAAAGTAGAATTAAGTGCTGTTAAATCTTCAATAATATCATTTAAACATCTTAAATAAGTATCTTTAGAATCATAATCAACATTTTTAATTTTTTTATTAACTTCATCAATGATTTTTAGTGCATCATTTGTATCAGATAAGTTTGTATCATCTTTAATTTTTTGTAAAGATGAAGATACAGTAACTAAAACGAATTGAGTTCTTTTTAAAGTGTCAAATTTCTTATTATCTTTTAAATTTTTACAAATCATTTCAAGTCGTGTAATTTCACGACCTAATTTAATTTGAACCTTTGAATATTCATTTTTAAATTTCTTGGCAAATTTAAGATAAATAACAAAAATAATAATTACAATTAAAAGTAATGAATACCAAAAAACAGCTTCTTTTACTGAATAATTATTAGATGTTTCTGCATCAGTTAAAAATAACATAATTAATTTGCCTCCTTATTAGTTGGAAGTTCTTTAATTCTAACATCAACTTGTTTATAATCAATTTGAATATTATTTTCCTTAAGAATTTTCAGAATTTGTTCATTCATATCAAATAATACTGACCAATATTTTTTACCTTGAGCCCAGCATTTTAAAGTAAATACTAAATTATCATCTGCATACTCAGTAAGCCTACAAGATGGTTCTGGGTTTTGTAATACATCTGGATGTGATTTAGCCAGATTTACAACCAATTCTTTTACTTTATCAATTGGTGCATTATACGAAACTGGCACTTCTATTGACATTCTTCTTACAGGAAGACGAGAATAGTTTTTAATTACAGATGAAATAGCCTCGCTATTTGGATATGTAATCATCATACCATCTGTAGTTTTAAGTACTGTATTAAATATAGATATAGATACAACTGTTCCTTCTACATCATCACCAATTTTGACAAATTCACCTTCTACAAAAGGACGTGTTGTGACAAGTAAAAAGCCATTTGCAATACCTGCAATTACATCTTGAAGTGCAAGTGATATGCCTAAAGACATTACTGATGCGATTGTCACAACAGAATCTGTTGAAATTCCGAGTATCTTAAGTACAGACACAACCAATATAATAATTAAAACAATATTTAATATTGATATAATAAAATTAGGAACTGTTTTTTCAATTTTAGAACGATTTACTGATCTTTTAAGTAAACTGATAAATAGTTTGATAAACATATAACCCACTAATATATAGATTATTGCTTGAGCAAGTTCTACTCCTGATGATAAAGAATAATCTTTTAGTTTGTTTAAAA
Organism: uncultured Clostridium sp.; assembly: GCA_964524125.1. Classification (GTDB taxonomy): domain Bacteria; phylum Bacillota_I; class Bacilli_A; order Acholeplasmatales; family Anaeroplasmataceae; genus CAG-307. The sequence continues at coordinate 19,494 of CAZGBY010000030.1, read as the reverse complement.
TTTCCATCATTCAACCTCTTTTATAAACTATAAAGTGTTTTAATTTCATGTGGTTTTAAAGTTCTATATTCACCTTTTGACATACCATCACATGAAATACATGCAAATCTAACTCGGCGTAGTTTTTTAACTTCAAATCCTACTTCTTCAAACATACGTCTAACTTGACGATTTCTACCTTCTGTAATAGTAACTCTTACTAATGTAGTATTATAACGTTTATCATAACCTTCAATTACAACTTCAGCTGGTTTAGTTAAAATACCATCAAGTAAAATACCTTTTTTTAGTTTAGCTACAACATCAAGTCCTAAATGTCCGTTAACTCTTGCTAGATATTCCTTTTCAACATTATTTGAAGAATTTAAAAGTCTATTCATAAGTTCTCCATCATTAGTCATTAAAAGAACTCCTGATGTATCATAATCTAGTCTTCCTATTGGAAATATACGATACTTTTTAACTTCTGCTTGCATAAGATCCATAACTGTACGACGACCTAAATCATCTGATACTGTTGTTAAATATCCAGTTGGTTTATAAAGAACATAATATACTTTATCTTCTTTATAAATTAATTCTCCATCTACTAAGATTTCATCTTGAAGAGTAGCTTTTGTACCAAGTTCAGTTACAATCTTGCCATTTACAGTAACTTTACCTTCTTGAATTAATTTTTCTGATGCTCTACGTGATGCAACACCACACATAGCCATAATTTTTTGTAAACGAATTTCTTCTACCATTAAAATCATCTCGACTTTCTTATATATTTTAAAACATTAACATTATAGCATACTTATAAAAAAAAAGACATAGAAAATTAATTCTATGCCTTAATCTAAATTACATTGATTCATGGATTGTACGGCTAATAACATCATCTTGTTGTTCTTTTGTTAACTTGATGAAGTTTACAGCATAACCTGATACACGAATTGTAAGTTGAGGATATTTTTCAGGATGCTTTTGAGCATCTAATAATGTTTCACGGTCAAATACGTTAACATTTAAATGATATCCACCATCTGATACATAAGTATCTAACATTTGTACTAAATTATCTACCTTTTGTGACATACTAAATACCTCTTTTAATTAGTCTTCATCTTTACCAAGTGAATTTGGTGTGATAGAGAATGTATTAGAAATACCATCTCTTGAATAATCATAAGGAAGCTTAGCTACTGATTCAAGTGAAGCTAATGCTCCGTGAGTATCACGACCATGCATTGGGTTAGCACCTGGTGCAAGTGGTTGTCCACCCTTACGTCCATCTGGTGTATTACCAGTCTTCTTACCATATACTACGTTAGAAGTAATTGTTAAGATTGACATAGTAGGGATTGAATCACGATAAGTATAGTGTTTTTTAACCATGTTCATGAATGTCTTAACTAACCATACAGCTATATCATCTACACGGTCATCATTGTTACCATATTTAGGGAAATCTCCTTCAGTCTTAAAGTCTACGATTAATCCTTCTTCATCACGGATTGGAGTAACCTTAGCATACTTAATAGCTGAAAGTGAGTCTACAGCACAAGATAAACCTGCAATACCTGTAGCGAAGAAACGACCAACTTTTGTATCATGTAAAGCCATTTCTAATGCTTCATAAGAATACTTATCATGCATATAGTGAATTAAGTTAAGAGTGTTAACATAAACATCTGCTAACCATTCCATCATAACTTCAAATTTATGTTTAACTTCTTCATAGTTAAGAGGACCATCACCTAAAATTGGTTGATATTCTGGACCAACTTGCATAGCTTTTCCAGTAACTTTGTCCTTCATAAGTTCGTCCTTACCACCATTCATTGAATATAGTAAGCACTTAGCTAAGTTAGCACGAGCACCGAAGAATTGCATATCTTTACCAACTCTCATTGAAGATACACAACAAGCGATACAATAATCATCACCCATTTCTGGACGCATTAATTCATCTGATTCATATTGAATTGAAGATGTTTTAATTGATAAGTCAGCACAGAATTGTTTGAAACCAACAGGAAGTCTCTTAGACCATAAAACTGTTAAGTTTGGTTCTGGAGCAGGACCTAAGTTAGTTAATGTGTGAAGAATACGGAAACTTGTACGAGTTACAAGTGTACGACCATCTGTACCCATACCACCGATAGCTTCAGTAACCCAAGTTGGGTCTCCTGAGAATAATTCATTATAAGATTCAATACGAGCAAATCTTACCATACGAAGTTTCATAATAAAGTGGTCAATTAATTCTTGAGCACTTTCTTCAGTTAAAATACCTCTTTGGATATCTCTTTCAATATAGATATCTAAGAATGTAGAGTTACGTCCGATTGACATAGCTGCACCATTTTGGTCTTTAACAGCACCTAGGTAACCAAAATATAACCATTGAATAGCTTCCTTAGCATTTTCAGCTGGACGTGTAATATCACAACCATATGAAGCTGCCATTTCAGCTAAAGCCTTTAAAGCCTTGATTTGTTCAGAAATTTCTTCACGATCTCTTACACGATCAGGAGTCATTTCTCCACAAATTAAAGATTTATCTAATTCTTTATGTTTAATTAAATATGCTGTACCATAAAGAGCAATACGACGGTAATCACCAACGATACGTCCACGACCATAAGTATCTGGTAAACCAGTTAAGATATGAGCTGAACGACAAGCTCTCATTTCTGGAGTATAGCAATCAAATACACCGTCATTGTGAGTCTTACGATATTTTGTAAAAATTTCATGAATTCTATCAGTTACTTGATATCCATATTGACCAGCAGCTTGTTCTGCCATCTTAATACCACCAAATGGCATTAATGCTCTTTTTAAAGGAGCGTCAGTTTGTAAACCTACAATTTTTTCAAGATTCTTATCAATATAACCTGGATTGTGTGAATTTACTTGAGATACGATGTCTGTATCGCAATCAAGAACTCCACCTTTAGCACGTTCTTGAGCCATTAAATCAAGAACTTCATTCCAAAGTTTCTTAGTTGCGTCTGTTGCTGGAGCTAAGAAGCTTGAGTCTCCTTCATAAGGAGTATAGTTTCTTTGGATGAAATCACGAGTATTTACTTCGTCATTAGACCATTTTCCAAGGGTGAAACCTTCCCATGCTTTGTTCATAGTATTAACCTCTTTCTTAATTGTAATTTTATTATTAATTATTTAGAAGAAAATTATGATTTTTCAAATATTTTCTTCCGTATGATATTATTCCACACTCTAATTGTTTTGTCAAGAAATATGAACATAAAAACGACTTTTTTTGAAAACAAATTATTTAAAAAATTACATCATCAAAATATACATTTTATAATTTAAAATACCTAGATTTTAATTTATCATTTTCATACATTTTTAATAATGTTGAATTTTTAGGCATTTTTTCAAATATTCGTTCTCTAATTTTTTTCCAATCTTCTAATTCATAGTTCTTTTTAAATATTTTATAATAAATTAAATTTTCATCATCATAATTTAAAATTAAACTTATAAATTCATTTTCAAAACTTGAAACATCATTAATTTCTTTAAAAATTTTTAACCTTAAATTTATTATATTTAATAATACATCTTTTTCAATATTTTCTTCTTTTAAAATCTCATCTGAAGTATGTAATGCTTCACTAAATTCTTTATCATCATAACATAAATTAAAATATATCATTTTAGCATCAAAATTAAACCAATAATCCTTACATTCAATTTTTGTCAATTCTTTAGAATAATTTACTTTGTTAACCAAATTTAAATATTTCGAAATCAATTCATTACAGTTAGATTCTAATTTCCAATTTATATTTTTTTTAGCTATTAAAATTTCTTCTTTAAATATTACTATTTTATTATCTAAAAAGAATTCTTCATTAAAATTATTATAAATGATATCATCAATCATTTTTTTACAAAATTTTACTTTAACTTCATTTCTATTAGAAACTAAATATGCAAATACTAATTTTCTTTCTTGATATGATAATTCACCTATTAGTTCAGACCATTCATTAATGATTTTAATAATAAATTTATCTCTTCTAGAATTATCTTCATATTTGATAGAAATAATCACTTCAAATAATAATGTAAGTACTTTATATGCAACAAAATACTCCTCATTTCTTATTAAAATACTAATATCATTATAAAAAAAATTATTTAATAATTTAAAGAACTTATTGATATAATCATTAGAAATATAATTATCATTATTAATATAAATATTTCTACATTTTAGTATTTCATTTTTATACCTTAATAAATCAGTATTAAACATTTTAATCTTAGAATTAAGTTTTAAATCAAGATAAAATCTATCATTATTTAATTCTTGTTTAAGGTAATTCATAACATCTTCATGTGAAACTTTTTTTAATAATTCTTTATTATTATAAGGCTTATTAATCATATTAAAATCCATTAAATGATTATTTGAAGCAGTTAGTTGAGGATGTATAAAGTGTTCATATTTAAATAATAAAGCTGCCATATGCCTACAATTTATATTTAAAACTTTTTTACAACTACATTTAGATTCTTTTATATTATTATTTTCATCTAAATAGATTTTTACAAAATTTTCAGTATCATTATTTTTAACAATACAAGATAAAGTATTATTATTTACTGAAAATTTATTTACTCTTTCATTTAAATAATCATCATATCCTTCTATTAATCTTATTGGTGAAAAAACGTCTTGCCATTCCATAATTTTAGTGTACCTCTTTCCTTTATTTTTTAATCCTTACACTATAACATATCCATTTTTTGACGTTTTTTTTAATTTATTTTTATTTTTTTAAAATTTTATAGAGTTTTTGCATTTTTTATTTACAGAAATTAGAAAAGATGGTAAATATCTATCATTTTATACTTTACCATCTTATAATAATATACTATTAATTTTAAAATAGATATATCTGTCAATCTAGTTCAAATTTGAATAACTAATAAAAGATATATTTATTAATTAATTATTTTTAATTTCTTCAATTTTAGCATCAAGCCAAACTTCTAAAATTTCTTCTGGTTGATAACCTTTACATCTAGCTTTTATTTCACCATCTTTTGTAACTAAAATAGTAGGTGCAGTTTGCACATCAAAAAGCTCCATTAAATCTAAAGTATTTTCATCTGCTTCAATATGAACTAATCTGCAATCAGTTCTACCTTGAAGTAATTCTTTAAGTACATTCATAAGTGACAAACAATTAGCACATGAATTACCAGATATTTCTACAACACAGATTCCTTTAAGTTCTTCTTTATAATTATTCACTGTAATCATTATTATTTAACCACCTTTAGTAATTCTTTTGCTTGTAATATTAAATCTTTAGATGGAGTTTCTACTCCTTCTAAAGGATATTTTATTCCTAAATTATCATATTTAACTTTACCCATTGTATGATAAGGTAAGACCTCTACTTTATCAACTGTATCTAATGTATTAATAAATTCTTTTAATGCTTTAAATTCTTCAATATCAGAAGTATATCCTGGCACAACCACATGTCTTATCCACATATGTTTACCATTTTGCGATAACCATTTAGCAAATGCTAGAGTATTATCATTTAAAACACCTGTAAGTTCTTTATGACCTTGTGAATCAATATGTTTAATATCAAGCAAAAATAAATCAGTATATTTAATTAATTCTTCATGTTTTTTTATACTATCTGGATTATTAGGATTAAACATAAATCCTGATGTATCAATAGCTGTATGGACATTATGCTCTTTAAATAATTTTAATAGTTCTATTACAAAATCAATTTGAACTAAAGGTTCACCACCTGTAATTGTAACTCCACCTTTATCTCCCCAATATCCTTTATATTTTAGAGCTTGTTTTACAACATCAGCCGCTTCGAATTCTTGTGCACCTTCAGATGACCAAGTATCAGGATTATGACAATATTTACATCTTAAAGGACATCCCTTTAAAAAGATTACATAACGAATTCCTGGTCCATCAACTGTACCAAAAGATTCAAATGAATGTATTTTTCCTTTCATATATATACACCTCAATTAATTTTAACATTTAAATAATATTTAGACAATAGTTATGCTTTTTTAGATTGTTTCTTTTTACGATTTTCTGAAGATATCATATCTTCATCTTTGATTTGCTTAAATCCATTTCCTAAAACCTCAGAAGTTTCAGATACAATCACAAAAGCTTTATCATCTACTTGTGCTACAAGTTCTTTAACTATTGTTAGTTGACTTCTTTTTACAACAGTCATTAATATACCTTTTTCATTTTTAGTATACATACCAACACCATTAAGTTTTGTAATTCCACGTGGTGAATTTTTAGGTGAATTTTTAATTAGGAACTCACCAACTTCATCTGGTTTTGAAGAAATTATATAACATAATTTTGATTTATTCATACCTACAATTACTAAATCAGAAACTTTAGCAGATAAAAATATTACAATCAGTGCGTAAAGTACATTTTCTATACTTTTCATACATATTGCACCAGATACAACAATAACCCCATCAAGTAGTGCAGTAAATACAGGTATAGAAAATGCAGGAATTAAAGTATGTAAGAATCTTCCTACAAGTTCAGTACCACCCGATGAAACTCTATATTTACAAAAAAGACCAATTGCAGCGCCTTGTATTACACCACCAAATACAGCGCCCATTAACGAATCACCTTCAACTATTGGTGGCAAATATTCAAGTAAAGAAGTCATTAAACCTAACGTTAAGGTAGTAATTAAACAGTTAATTGTAAATTTAGTACCTTCTCTTAAAAAACTTATTATTAAAATTGGTATATTACAAATAATTATTAGTAAACCTACACTTATTGGAATATATTTTGCAAGTAAGGTTGAAAGCCCAGAAATACCACCTGCTACTATGTTATTAGATATTAAAAAACAATCAAGTGAAAATGCATATAGTATACATGCAATTATCATCATTATATATCTTTTTATTTCTTTTTTGATATCAAAACTCATACTACTCACCTATAATTTTATTTAAATATATTATATATTTATTATCTATTTTCTCATCTGTTAAATTTATCAAATTATCATTATACCAACAATTTGATATGTATAGTTCATAATTTGAAGGATCACACTCGTGCATTCTAATCATATTCATATTAATATTTCCAACAAATCTTGAGGCCATAAACATTACTTTTGGTAAAACTTCTTCTTTGGCACCACTTGGGTACCAAGGTCTTCCTAGGTATTTTTCATTATCTTCTAAGCATAAAAAATCACAATTAAAAAATAAAAATCCATAATCATTTGATATATAAGTATCTGGGGCACATATATATGCATTACTTTTTAATACTTTTAAAAGTCTAATTTTAGAATCTTTTATAATTGCATTACCACAACCAAACACAAAATCTACATCACCTTCAATATAACAATTATCAATAAGATTATCATTGTTATCAATATATAATGTATCTTGAGTTGATATAAAATCAATATTTTTATATAAACCATTTATAGATTCTGTTTTAAATGCTACATTTTGTGTATGAATATCTTCATATTTTCTCAAATATGAATTTTTAATTATTATATTTTCCATATGAAAATTCAAAGCTTCTTTTAATACTGTAAATGTTGCACTTCCAGTTGTACCATATGTTTTTATACCATCACCACCATGTTCTTTTTTTATTATCATACCATGATAAGCATCATAGAAAATGGTAGGTTTGTTAATACCAATGATAGTTAAATTAGGTATTTTTATATAAACTTTTTCATATAAATCACATTCAATATAAATAGTATCATAACTAGATACATATTTTAAACATTCAACTAAAGAAGAAAATATATTTATATTATTAACATCTTTATTTTTAATATAATAATCCATATCAATAACCTCAAAAATTCATACATTCATATTTTACTCTTAAGGTGTTATCTTTTCAAGAAAAAAAGATTATTATAGAAAATTAATCCATAATAATCTTTAATATGTCAATTATTATTCTAGTTCAAATGCACCAGTATATAATTGATAATATTTACCTTTAGCTTCTATCAATTCTTCATGAGAACCACGTTCAATAATATGACCAAGTTCAAGTACCATAATAGCCTTAGAATTTTTAACAGTGGAAAGTCTATGGGCAATTACAAATACCGTTCTACCATCCATTAATTTATCCATACCATCTGTAACTAAAGCTTCAGTTCTTGTATCTATTGAAGATGTAGCTTCATCTAAAATTAATACAGGAGGATTCGAGATTGCAGCTCTTGCGATTGAAAGTAATTGTCTTTGACCTTGAGAAAGTTGCGAACCATTTGCAGTTAAAACTGTATTATATCCATCAGGTAAATGCTTAATAAATTGATCAGCATTTGCAAGACGAGCTGCTGCGTATACTTCTTCATCAGTTGCGTCTAACTTACCATATCTAATATTTTCCATAATAGTACCTGTAAATAAGTTAGTATCTTGAAGTACCATTCCAAGGGCACGTCTTAGATCTGATTTTTTAATCTTATTAATATTAATACCATCAAATCTAATCTTACCATCTTGAATATCATAGAATCTATTGATCAAGTTAGTAATTGTAGTTTTACCAGCACCTGTAGCACCTACGAATGCGATTTTTTGACCAGGTTTAGCAAAAAGAGATACATCATGAAGTACAATTTTATCTTCGTAATATCCAAAATCAACATCAAAGAATCTCACATCACCTTTTACTTCATGATAAGTTACTGCCCCATCATGATGAGGATGTTTCCAAGCCCATAAACCTGTTCTTTCTTTAGCTTCTTTAATTTCACCATTTTCTATTCTTGCATTTACAAGAGTTACATATCCATGATCTTCTTCTGATGCTTCATCAAGAATTTCAAAGATTCTTTCTGCACCAGCAAGTGCCATTACAATCGAATTAAATTGATTAGACACTTGTGAAACTTGATTACAAAACATTTTATTATAACCAAGATAAGATACTAAGGCTCCTACAGTAAATCCTAAAATAGAATTAAGTGATAAATAAGAACCTACCATTAAAGTAATCGCATATGAAATATATCCTAAATTAGCCATAATAGGCATTAATATATTTGCATAAATATTTGCATGAGTTGCAGTATCACATAATCTTTCATTTACAATATCAAAATCATGTTTAGCTTCTTCTTCATGATTAAATACTTTAACAACCTTTTGACCTTCTAGCATTTCTTCAATGTAACCATTTAAAGAACCTAAATCAATTTGTTGTTTAATAAATCCTTTACCAGATTTAGAACCTAAAACTCTTACAACAACAGTCATTAAACATACAGTAAAAAGTACAATAAGTGCTAAAATAAAGTTTGTCATAAACATAAATATTGCAATCATTACCATAGTAATAATACTATTAATTAACTGAGGTATAGATTGAGAAATCATTTGACGAAGTGTATCAGTATCATTAGTAAATCTTGACATTATTTCTCCATGATTATGTCTATCAAAATACATAATTGGAAGTTCTTGCATATGGAAAAACATATCATCTCTTACTGATTTTAATGTACCTTGTGCAATAGTTACAACTGTCCTTGAATTTATATATGCACAAATAACACCAATTGCATACCATATAATAATAGGTGTAATCTCACTCCATAAATATGTTGTATCAACAGCACGTGTTTCTTTATAAGTTTCTCTTAAATTTGGAATTACAACATCAATTAATTTAGCATTAAAGTTTGTACCATTTACAGTTGCGAATGCAGTTATAATTATACAAGCAATTACAATTAAAAATTGTAACCAATATCTTTTAAAAATAATTCCTAAGATTCTTTTTAAAGTTTTCATAGGAGATCTAGCGCCTCTTTTATTCACAAGAACCAGCTCCTTTCACTTGAGAAGTATATACTTCTTTATAAATATTATTATTTTCAAGTAATTCATTATGTGTACCAACACCTGATATTTTACCATCATCAAGTACTATTATCATATCAGCATCTTCAACTGAAGAAATTCTTTGAGCAACAATAATTTTAGTAGTTGAAGGTATTTCTTCACGGAAAGCTTGACGGATTAAAGCATCTGTTTTAGTATCAACTGCACTTGTAGAATCATCTAAAATAAGAATTTTAGGGTGTTTCATTAAAGCACGAGCTATACAAAGTCTTTGACGTTGTCCACCTGATACATTTGTACCACCTTGTTCAATATGAGATGAGTACTTATCTGGAAATCTTGCTACAAATTCATCTGCTTGTGCAAGCTTACTTGCGTGGATAATATCATCGTTGGTTGCTTCCTTATTGCCCCAACGTAAATTTGATTCAATAGTACCTGTAAAAAGAACATTCTTTTGAAGAACTACTGATACTTCATCACGAAGTGTTTTAATATCATAATCTTTAACTTCTACTCCACCTATTTTTAAAGAACCTGATGTAATATCATATAAACGTGGAATTAAATTAACTAAAGTAGATTTAGCAGATCCAGTACCACCAATAATACCAACAGTTTGACCTGATTTAATATTTAAATTTATATCTGTAAGTACAAGTTTTTCTTCATTATTTTCATATGAGAAATTAACGTGATCAAATACTATAGAACCATCTTTAACTTCATAAATAGGATTATCTATATTTTTGATTGTAGATTCTTCATTTATAACTTCACTAATACGCTTTACAGACGCAATTGACATTGTAATCATTACAATAATCATAGATAACATCATTAAACTCATTAATATTTGCATAATATATGTAAATAATGAATTTAGTTCACCAGTTGTAAAAGTTGAATTTATAGGTGCACATAATTTAGCCCCCATAAATGATACAAATATAAAGCACGTATAAATAGCTGCTTGCATGAAAGGTGAGTTAAACGCTAGTAAGCCTTCAGCTTTTTTAGCATATTTATAAATTTCACCAGATGCTTTATGGAACTTTTCAGTTTCATAATCTTCTCTCACAAATGCTTTAACTGTTCTTTGACCTTGAACATTTTCTTGTACAACAGTATTTAGGTCATCATATTTTTTAAACATAGTTTTGAAATTAGGATGAGCTTTAATCATAATAAAAGCTAAACATATTGCAAGTACAGGTACAACTATTATAAATATTACAGAAATTTCAGGACTAATAATTAAAGCCATTATAAATGCAAATATTAACATAAATGGAGAACGTACTGCAATTCTTATAATCATTTGGAATGCTTGTTGAACATTAGTTACGTCTGTAGTAGCTCTTGTAATTAAACTTGAAGTTGAAAATTTATCAATATTTTCAAACGAGAAATTTTGAACAGAATAATAAATTTCTTTTCTTAAATTCTTAGCAAAACCACATGAAGCTTTAGCACAAAACATACCTGCTAAAAATCCAAATAATAAAGAAAATAGTGCAAGAATAACTAAAATAACACCTGCAATGATTGCGGCTTTTTGTTTAGTAACGTCACTTAAAAAACCTAGTAACATTAATTTTGGTTGACTTCCTTCTTGTGTATCAATTATATTGATAATATCTCCCATTACAAGAGGTATTAAAATTTCCATTACAACTTCAAGTGCTACTGTAATCGGTGACATAATTGTTGGAAATTTATATCCATTAATACATGAGAGAATTGATTTTTTCTTCTTTTTTTGCATAATATTCCTCCTTAATAATTTTCTATATTACAAAGTACCTTATCTAATAATAAAGATAGTTCTTTCTTTTCATCTTGTGACAAATTCGAAAATGAATCATTTTCTACTGAATTAATATTATTAAATATTTGATCATCTAATATAATAGCTTTTTTAGTAAGTACAAGTTTTTTTAGCCTTTGATCATTTTCAAGTGGGATTCTTTTAATATATCCTAACTTTTCAAGATTTTGAAGAGTTGAAGTAACACTAGATGGTCTAAGTTCTAAATATTCTTCTAAATCTTTTTGAAATATATCCTTATATAAAGATTCATTTCTTATAAAACCTATGATTCTTGCTTGAGTTGCAGAAATTCCCATTGATTGATTTTTATGATCAATTTGACGTTTTATTTTATGACCAATTCTTTGAATTTTTCTACCAAGATGTTCCATAAGACCTCCTCATTAGTTAGGTACCTAACTATTTCGTTATAAATAATATCACAACAAATATTCAAATTCAAGATTTTTAAAGCAAATACTTGTTGTGATAAAACGTTTTCATAGATTCTATTATTTAATGTCTTTTAATATTGATGTAAATGCATATACATATTCACTATCTTTTTTCTTAGAATATTCTTTAATTTTTAAAAAATAATTTTCTATAGTTTTATTCTTATTCTTCCTAGATGATTTTAAAATACGTTCTAAACTTGAATAAAACAGTGGATGATTTATATCATATAAATTATTTATATAATGAAATAATTGTTTATTTACTTTAAAATAGTTAACTATTTTTTCTAAAGAATTAGGAAGTTTTACTATCTTAATTTCATTAGATATATTTTCATTTATAACAATCATTGAAGCTAGTTTATATAAATGATATGAAATTAAATAATAATATGTTTCATCGCTATTCTTTATGTAATCGTCATTTAACCTTAATAATAGTTTAATCTTTTTAAATACTCTTGTAGAAGTATTATTCATTCCATAGGTTTTTTTAAATAATTTTAAATGACATCTTATATTTTCACCATTTATAAATGATTTATAAATTGTAATTATATCATCATACAAATCAGGTGTTGAAGCTGATTTAATATATTCTTTAATTGAATATAAGAAAGTATAAGCTTCTTTTTTGTATGCATCTATTAAATCATTATATTTAATATTTCTTACTTTAGAATCATTAAAATATATATGATAAGAAAACTCATCATTTGTTATATCCTCTTCATATAAACAAGCATATTCTTCATGGTCATCTACAATTCTATTTGTCGGATGTCCTACTACATCATTTCTTATATATTTAAGTTCTCTTAATATTTTATTATCATTAATAGAAATAAAGTTTTTAGAACTTGTAATTTTATAAGATAATGTATAAAGAGCGTCTATACAAACAAATAATGATTGTAACATACCATAAAGTCTTAAGATTTTTTCACCATTATTATCGTCTTTATATTTTGAATTTTGAAAATAAGATATAGCTTTATGATTATTTATTAAAGTTAAATAACAAGACTTTAAAACAGGATTTTCAATTTTAACATTATTATTAATTTCTTTTAAAATTTCATTTAAAGAATTCATTAAATCACAACCTTTTAAAAAAAGAGCAAATGTATAAAACACTTGCTCAATTTTATTTTTACTTAGTTTCGATTATTGCATAATCTCCATCATCACGAGTATAAACTACACAAACTTGATTTGTATCTTTATTTAAGAAAATAAAGAAATCATGACCAGTAAGCTCCATATGTTCAATAGCTTCTTCACTTGTCATTGGAGTAAGTTCTACTTTCTTAGAACGAACTAAGTTAGATGCGATAATTTCTTTTTCTAAAGCTTTTACATCAAAAGCATCATTTGCAAATACTTCCTTAATTCCTTCTTTGTTTTCTTTACTCTTAGTTCTAGTTTTATACTTTTGAATTTGAGCTACTAACTTATCAATAGTCTTATCAAGTGCACTATAAACGTCTTGATCTTGCGCTTCTGCTCTTAAAATAATATTCTTTGCAGGAATAGTTACTTCTACCTTATGGTATTCAGGATAAACCTTGCATACTACTCTAGCTTCTAATTCTTCTTGATCTTGGAAATAGTGTTGAATTTTTGCAAGTTTATCTGCACAATAATCCTTGTTTGTTTGACTTGGTACAAAACCATTCTTTCCTACTACTTCAATTTTCATATAAAATCACTCCTTAATTGACATCTAAATTTTAAATCTATATTTATAGGAATTAAAATTTTAGTGTCTTACCTTTTCTTAAATATTATATTAATATATAATATATTTTGTAAAGATATCTTCTTTACACCTTTATTATAGCATTTTATGAAAGCCTTTTCAATAAGATTCGAATTATGAAATCATCTTTTTTTATTATGTTATTAATTTTATTAAATATGCTTAATTATATAGCAACTAATAGTAATTTATATAATAATACTTTTAAAAATAAAATATAAATAAATTAAAATTATGATATAATCATTTTGGTGATATATATGAAAAAGATAGGTATCATATGTGAATATAATCCACTTCATAATGGACATGTTTATCATTTTGAAAAAATCAAGAAAGAAAGTAATGCAGATATTATTATTTTATCTATGTCTTCTTCTTTAACTCAAAGAGGAGATTTAGCAATACTTGATAAATTTAAAAGAACAGAGCATGCACTTAAAATGGGTATTGATTTAGTAATTGAATGTCCATCTATCCTTTCTATGAATGAAGCATATAAATTTGCATATGCACATGTTTATAATTTAAATAAATTAAATGTAGATGAAATTTGGATAGGTTCTGAGAGCAATGATATTGAATTAATTAAAAAATATTATACTGTAAAAGAAAGTATTGAATTCCAAAACAAGGTAGATAGTTATTTAAAAAATGGTTTAAGCTTTAAAGATTCTTATAAAAAAACTTTTAAAGATTTAGGATTAGATGAGCTTCCATCAAATGATATGTTAGGATTGTATTATTATGAAGCTATATTAAATATAAATTCTAGTATTAAACTTAAAACTATTAAAAGAACTAATTCTTTTATAGAAAATGATTTTAATTCTTCTAATATTCAAAGCGCATCATCTATTAGATGTAATATAGATAAGGCATATAATTATGTACCAGACTACGTATTTAAAGATTTAAATAATATTTTTGATATAGATAAGCTAGTACCGTTTATTAAATATAATATTTTAAGTAATAATTTAAATAATTTAGCAGAATCAAGTGAAGGTATTGAAAATAGACTTAAGTTTATTAAGGAAGATAAGTTTGAATTAATTGTAGAAGAATTAAAAACTAAAAGATATAGTGAAGCTAAGATAAAAAGATTACTTCTTGACGTATGCTTTAATATAACTAAAGAGGATATTGAATATTCATTAAATAATTTTGACTATATTAGAGTTTTAGGATTTAATGATACTGGTAAGGCTTATTTAAATAATATTAAAAAGAATATTATAATATATACTAATATAAAAGAGGATATTAATAGAATATTAGATAAAGAATTATATATTAGTAAAGTTATAGATTTAATATATAATACACATTTATTTATTCAAGAACAAAAAGGTCCTATAAAAATTTAAAGAAGGCAAGTGCCTTCTTTTTATTCATTATCATCTGAAATTACTTCATTTTCCTTAAATTCTTCTTCATAGTCATCTTCTTCTTTTATTTCCTTGCTTAAAATAAATGGATCAACGTTATTTATGTCTTCATAATTAACAAATTCTTCATTGTTTTCAGGTTCATTTAACTTTCCTGAAATATTTAAATAGAAAGTATAAACTGCAACTTCCATTTTAGGTGCAACCCATAAAAGTAAAATACCACATGTTAAACAACTTAGAAGTAACCAGCCAATATAACTAAAATATAAACAGAACAATTCCCATTTATGACCATTCATTAATTTCTTACTTTCATCAATTGAATCCATGACTCCAATACTTCTATTATCATTATGAATGTAAAATGACATAGAATATGAAAGTGATTTAATAATTCCAGGAATTATTAATAATAAACTCCATAAAAACACGAAAATATTTTGAACTACATAAAGTGCAAGTGAATTTCCAAAATCATTAAATCCTTTAAATAAATCCCTAGTTTCAATTTCTTGTTCATTATAAACTTTTTTTTGCAATAATTGCAAAAGATAAAATGAATGGTCCTGTAACTATGAGTGCTGCAATAGAACCTGCTCCAATAATGGATAAAATACCAAGCCCTCCAATAATTAAATAATATATTAAGTAAATGATTGCTAGTTTACTAGAATACTTTTCACATTTTTCATGAGCAACACGTCTATAATCACGTGCATACATTTTTTTATTTTCAAATTCCATTTTAAACTCTCCTTTTTCTTTATTATCAATGAATATTGATGTAATAATTATAGCATATTAAAATAATTATTAAATATTATTTTATAAATAAAGACCTAATATAACTAAAATACTAGGTCTTTATTTACAAATTACTTGATTGAACTTCTTAAATCAATTTGACTAGATGAATCACAAGTCATTACTCCATTATATTTAGTTTGGAAATAATCACTTACTGTAGTAGAAAGTAGCACATCTGTTAAAACATCAATCTTTTCTTTATAAGTTGAATCACTTAAATAATCATTCTTTCTAACTGCAAGTACATTAGCTTTCGCTGATACTTGTTCAGGATCATCTTCTTTTGAAATTCTCAAATCAGAAGATACATTTCCTGTATAAGCAGTATTACAAGGAAGTAGACCATAATCATAATCTGCAAGTGATGAACTTAATAATTCTTCTGCAACTAATTTAACTGTAACAGTGCCATCAGTTGATTTCCATTCTTCACCAGTAAATGCTAATTCTTCATCATCAGTGTAAGGGAAATTAGTACCTTCTGCTTCTTTAGAAATCACATTTTTAGCTACAAGTAATTGGAACGCTCTTACAGCATTTGAAGAGTCATTACAAATTTCATATGTACCAGCACCAAGTTCCTTCTTTGTTTTAGAATAAATACCAAGTGGTTCATAATGAACTTTACAAGTAGCAACCAGTTCTGTTTTACCATCATATGTATTTAAATAAGGAATATGTTGAAAATAATTTGCATCATAATCTTTATCAGCTACTGCACTATTTTGTTGAGTCCAGTCTAGGACTGTAACTTTTAAAGTATAGCCTTTTTCCTTTAAAATATCCTTTACTGCACCATTTAAAACTTCAGCATGTGGAGATTCTGATGCACATACCTTTATAACACTATCATCATTTGAACAACTTGTAATTAAAGATGTTCCTAATAAAATTGCACTTCCAAATAATACTAAATTTAACTTTTTCATTTTAAAATTCTCCTTTTATCTAACTTTTTTGCTATAAATAAACCTGCTTCTTGAATAATTTGTACTAGTAATACTATTATAAATATTAAGAACCAGAAATAAATACTTCCCATATAAGAGCCTGTATTTCTTGTAAAATATGAATATACACCAGAAATTAATCCTCCAGCACCAATATTATATGCAAATGATGTATATCCCAAAATTGTAACAGCTACAACACTCACTCCTGTAATTAAAGATGTTCTAGCTTCAGGTAACAATACCTTATAAATAATTTGAAAATCAGTAGCGCCTAAACTTCTAACAGCTTCTATTTCACCTGCAGGTACTTCTTGAAGAGATTGTTCAACCATTCTGGCAACAAATCCAAATGCACATACCGTCATCGGAATTAAAATAGTATACCAATTACCTGTACCAGAACCAAATAAAGCTCTAGTTGCTGGCATACATATTACTATGATTATCAAACATGGTAATGATCTTAAGAAATTAACAATAATACCTAGTATTAAATTAACTACCCTATTAGGTCTTATACCTTTTTTACTTGTAATATTTAATATTACACCAACAGGAAGACCTAATATATATGCTAGTATTGTAGAAATTCCTGTCATTAATAATGTTTGTAATATCATTAATGGAATACTAGACCAATTCATTAGAATCTACCTCCTCATATGTAATACCTTTAATATCTAAATATTTTTTAAGTTTTACGATATCTTTTTCATAATATGGTAGTTTAAATATTAATTGACCATATATTTTATCTTCAATAGTTTTTGTAGATGCGTACATTATCGAAACTAAAATATTACAATCACAAATGATATTTGCGATTATAGGCGAATCTACTTCACCATTAAATTTAAGTCTAATAAGCTTTTCATCATTTAACTTTGTATTAATTTGTCCAGAATAAATTAATTTCTTACCAATTTCTGTTTGTGGTGATAAGAAAATATCCATTGTAGGACCATTTTCTACTATTTGAGCATTATCAATAATTGCAACCTTATTACATATAGCATCTACAACACTCATTTGATGAGAAATAATAATAATAGTAAGTCCTAATTCCTTATTTAAAGATTTAAGAAGTTCTAATATTGATTGAGTAGTTTCAGGGTCTAAAGCTGATGTAGCCTCATCACAAAGTAGTATATCAGGGTTTGTCATTAAAGCACGTGCAATCGCGACTCTTTGACATTGTCCACCTGACAGACTTGATGGATAAGCATCAAGTTTATTGCCAAGGCCTACTAAATTAAGTAGATGAATAGCTTTTTCTTTTGCGTCTTTATCTTTAACCAGTTCTCCTGTAAGCATCACATTCTTTAAAACTGTTCTTTGCTGTAATAAATTAAATGATTGGAAAATCATTGTAACTTTTCTTCTATATTCTCTTGTAAATTCAGCTTCTTTTCCTTCAAAATATATATGTCCACTATCAAAGGTTTCTAGATTGTTTATACATCTTACAAGTGTAGATTTACCTGCTCCAGAAAGACCAAGGATTCCATATATATCACCTTTGTTAACTGAAAGATTAATATTATTAAGTACCAAATTTGAACCATACTTTTTTGTTAATCCTTCAATTCTAAGTATTTCTTCCATTATATACTCCTTTCTAGTAATATAAATATTACTTGTTGTTAATGGTTTTCATTAACAATTGACAATATTATAACACTTGATTTTGTATTTGTATAATCTTTTAAATTTACTACTTGTGATAACTTTTTTTTATCACAAAAGTCTTTTTTAAAAGAAAATATATAAGTATTATACTTTCTTTTAAATTATTGAATATCATTTAATTAATTTATATATATTTATTAATTGTATTCCAATATCCTCTTGTTTTACCAACACGTTATAAAATATTTAAAATCCAATTTCATAAGTTTCAACATCATAAGATAAGAATAGCTTTTTAATTCAAACAATTGATTCTATAATCTTTGCAACAAAATACGCAGATTTATAACCACTAGGGAACTCGTCTAGATTATAAATTTTAATTTTCCCCGGATGAATAGCAATTTTATGTTTACCAGTTGAATTGTACCTAGCATGTGCAAAACTATTACAAATAATCTCACGTAATGATTCACTTATATTATATATTTTTTTATTTACGTCAAGATTTTGGCGTAAATATTTTGGCGTAAATAAAATTATAAGAAAGAATAGTTATTTCAATGATTTTATAATTTATTTATACAAAATACTATAAAACTAAATAATTAACAATTAATCCATTCATAACTATTAATTAAAACATTTACGCCAGTATTTACGCCATTTTTTTTAAAAAGAGTCTAGACTAAATCTAGGCTCTTATATTGGATAGTTAAATTCTAAGAAGGAATGTATCCTTCTTTAAAATCAAGGGAGT
>CAZGBY010000029.1:0-22903 GCA_964524125.1 uncultured Clostridium sp. | reverse complement strand
AAGGAAAAGCAGAAGGAAAAGCAGAAGGACTAGCAGAGGAAAAAATAAATATTGCAATTAAAATGCTAAAAGATGATTGTAGTATTGATTTTGTTAGTAAGTATACTGGACTTACATCAGAAGAAATTAAAAAGTTAAAATTAAATAAACATATATGATAAAAAATGACTTGATGAAATACTACATCAAACTTAGGCTGTTGACAAACTGAAAAAAGTTAGTCAACAGTTTTTTAATAAAATTGTTAAAATAATAAAGAGTACTAAACTTATGATAAATAACTCAGACATTTTATCACCATAATTATTATATGAAAGAAAGGAAATTATTCTTATGACATGGAAAGATTTTATTAATGAAGAGAAAAACAAAGACTATTTTAAGAAGTTAATGGAATTTGTTGAATATGAATATAAGAACTTTAAATGTCATCCTGATTTTAATGAGATTTTTAATGCTTATAAATATACTCCTTTAGATACTGTTAAAGTAGTTATTTTAGGTCAAGATCCTTATCATAATGATAATGAAGCTCATGGACTTTCTTTTAGTGTTAAAACTTCTAAACTTCCACCATCTTTAAAAAATATCTACAAAGAGATTGAATCTGACCTAGGATATAATGTAGTTAAAAAGGGCGATTTAACATATTTAGCAAATCAAGGAGTATTTTTACTTAACACAACCTTAACAGTAAGACATAATATACCTTTGTCTCATATTAATAAAGGATGGGAAGAATTTACAGATAATACAATTAAATTATTAAATAAAATAAATAAACCAATAGTATTTATTTTGTTAGGAAATAACGCAAGAAATAAAAAGAAATTATTAACTAACCCACATCATTTAATATTAGAATCATCGCATCCTTCACCACTTGGTGCATATAAAGGTTTTTTTGGAAGTAAAGTTTTTTCAAGAACTAATGATTTTTTACAAAAAAATAATGAAAAAACCATAATTTGGGCAGAAAAAAAAGAAAAAACTACAAATTTATTTGATTTTTTATAAAAAATCACATATGAAAACGTTTTTATTTAAAAAAAGATAAAAATATGCTTGCAATGTCAAATTTTTTTGATATAATACTTAGCGTATTCACATTTTATACGTGAATATTTCCTGTAAAATCTTTTCTTTTTCTTTTTCTTTGCTGATCAAAATGATCAGCATTTTCTTTTTTTCTAAAAAGAAATTCTTGATTAAATTTTATATATGTAATATAATATATCTAGAAAAAAGAATAAAGCAAAGTTTGAGGTGAAAAAAATGTTATTAGGAAAAACTATAAATTTCTATCCGGATATTTTATTTTTAATTATTGTTCTTGTAATTATTGGAGTTTGTGTTGCATTATATTTTATTATGCCAATTTTAAATCATAAGAAATATGAACAACAAAGAGCAGAATTAAAGAAACGTGAAGAAATCTTCTTAGCTAATCAAAAAGCTAAAGAAGGAGTATCTGAAGAAACAATTGCTGAATAGAAAACAAATATAGTGGCATACTGCCACTTATTTTTTTTGAGGTGAAACTTATGTTTAAAAATATTGATTTTAATAATATATTAAAAGGTACTTTATCAATTCCAAGAAAAGATGGTATTTATATTAAAGGTATAATTAGAAAAATTCTAATTAAGGATTCTTTTATGATTCAAATTGAATTATTTACAAAGACTCAATCATTTACTTCTAATTATAACATTTCAAATATAAGTGATATACTTAATAAAATATTAATAAATGATTTTTATCAATTAACTTTGCAAGATTCTTTATATACTTATTCATATAAATATACTAAAAAAGAAAAATTATTATCTAATAAAACAAAAAATCAAAATAAATTAGAATTTGTAAGTATATCTCATAATAAAAAGAAAAACTACATATTAGAAGAAGGTAACGCTATTTTACCACTTATTGACTTGGGGGTTATGACAGAAGATGGTAAAATTGTTAAATCACATGCGGATAAATTTCGCCAAATAAATAAATTTTTAGAAATTTTAGATGATACAATTTCAAATTATAATAAAGATGAAATTAATATTATTGATTTTGGATGTGGAAAATCATATCTAACTTTTATTGTTTATTATTATTTGGTTAATATTAAACATATTAAAGCTAATATAGTAGGTCTTGATTTAAAACAAGATGTAATTAATAAGTGTAATAATATAGCTTCAAAATATAATTACAATAATATTAAATTTGAAGTTGGAGATATATCATTATATAAACCTACATTTAATGTAGATTTAATAATTACCCTACACGCTTGTGATACAGCTACAGACGCAGCCCTATTTCACGCAATTAAGTTGAAATCATCTTACTTATTAAGTGTTCCTTGTTGTCAGCATGAAATAAATAGTCAACTTAATAAATCGAATAATATATTAACAAGTTATGGAATTATTAAAGAAAGATTTTCAGCACTTTTAACTGATACTATAAGGGGCAAATTATTAGAAGGTTTTGGTTATAATGTAAATATTATGGAGTTTGTAGATTTTGACGCGTCTCCTAAGAATTTATTAATTAAAGCTAAATACAATGGTATTTATAATAAAGAATCACTTAAAGAAGTTCAATCTATTTTAAGTAAATATAAAATTAAACAAACTTTATATAGTATGTTAGAAACTGATATTGATAAATTAATATAATATTATTTTATAAACATACATAACTTTTTTATTTATAAGATGAAATACTTCAATATTAAAAAGGTAATTACAATATTTACTTGTAGTTACCTTTTTAATATAAAAACTATTATTTTAAATTTTATTATATGTATCACTTTATTTAAATCTTGCATAAAATAAAATGAGGTGTTATTTCATGTGTGGAATATATGCAAGATTTGGTTCATTTAATATAAATGAAGCTCTTACATGTTTAAAAAGATTAGAATATAGAGGATATGATTCTTATGGTATATCCTATAATAATAATATAATTTATAAGAAAATAGGAAGAATTAAATTAGTAAAAGATAATGATAATTATTTAATTAATAAATGTATATCACATACTAGATGGGCTACTAATGGTAGTGTAACTATAAATAATGCTCATCCTCAAGCATCTTTTGACAACAATGTGGTTTTAGTTCATAATGGTATATTAGAAAATGAATTGGAAATTAAAGAAACATATTTAAAAAATATATCTTTAAAATCACAAACTGATAGTGAAGTTATAGCCAATTTAATAAACTATTTTTTAAAAAGTAATTCACCACTTGAATCAATTCTAAAAGTAAAAGAAATTATAAAGGGACAATATGCTATCGCCTTTATGATTAAAGATGATGATAATATCTATTTTATGAAAAAGAAAATGTCATTACTTTTAGCTTATGATAATAATAATTATTATCTATCATCTGATATAGTAGGTCTTAATAATACTACATTATTTTATAAACATTTAGCTGATGATTCTTATGGATATATTGGTAATAATTTATATACTAACGATACTAGACCATTTTTAGAATATAATTTTCATCATGAAAAAGAAGAACTTTCTTCTTTAATGTTAAAAGAAATTTATGAAGAAGAATCAGCCGCAATAAATTTATTAAATACTAAAGATAATATTAATGAAAACATAATATCTTTAATAGATAAATATAATGATATTGTAATATTAGGTTGTGGTTCATCGTTTTATGCAGGTGAATATATAGCTTATTTACTTGAGGAAGAATTATCTAAAAGATGTAAAGTAATTTTACCTTCAGAATTTAAATATAAAACTATTTATAGAAATTCTTTATTTATATTAATATCTCAAAGTGGAGAAACAGCTGATTTAATTAATATTTTAGAATCTATTAATATAAAGAATACCATATTATTTACAAATAATATTAATTCATCTTTATCATTGAGTATACCTTATATAGTAGATATAAAAGCAGGTCCTGAATATGGTGTGGCGTCTACAAAAAGTTTTAATCAAACAATATTATCTTTTTATTTGATTATGATGGCAATTAAAGAAGAAGAACCACTTGAAATTAAATCATATTTAAATAATATTGATGAAATAAAAAAATCATTTAATAATAAAATACCTAAACAATTATCACTAATGAATAATGTATTTTATTTAGGTACTGGTCTTGATTATATAATTAGTAAAGAAGCTGCACTTAAATTAAAGGAATTAGCATATATACCTTGTGAGGGTTATTCTTATAAAGAATTAAAACATGGTTCTCTTGCACTTATAAGTGATAAAAGTACTGTTATAGGATTAAGTTCTTCTAATACTAATATAATACCTACATTAAATGAAGTTAAATCTAGAAATGGTAATATAATATACTTAACTATTAAGTATCCTTCTAAATGTTTAGGATCATTATCTCTTGCAAGATATATTCAACTCATAGCTTATTATACTTCTAAAGAATTGGGTAATGATCCTGATCATCCAAGAAATCTAGCAAAGAGTGTCACTGTGATTTAGTACTTAATATAGGTACTAGGGATATTAATAAACTTATTATAAGTAAACTAAGATTTATATACCAATGTGGTTTTAATGACATATTATATGCAATTATTAAATATATACTATATATACTTATAAATGAAGAAAGAACAATTAATAGGATTCCAAATAATTTCAAGTAATATCACCTATTAATTAGTATGTTAGATATTTGTTAAAATATACATCTATTTAATTAATATAAATGTATATGATTATATATAAACCAGTTTACTCTTTTATAAAATCTTTATTTTATTTGACCAAATAAATGATCAAGATAATAACTTGTCAAATGACCAAATAAATCCTGAAATCAGTGATATTGGGTTAAATATTTTAAAAATTATAAGAGATTATCCTGGAATAAATGTTCCTGAAATTATCACAAAACTACAAGAAATGGATATTTTAGTTAATGTAGATAAGGTTCGAAATGAACTTAAAAGAAGTTTGAGCATATATGTAGAACATAGAGGTTCTAATAAAAATGGTGGCTATTATTTAAAGCATTTGTATAATAAATAAATTAAAATGGTTGAGCAATCTAAACTCAACCATTTTAATTTATTAAATTGTAACCTTATGTTGTAACCTTAATTTATCCGCAATCATCGCAATAAATTCACTATTAGTAGGTTTAGATTTATTATAACTTACTGTATAAGAAAATATATTAGCAATAGTATCAACATTACCTCTTCCCCACGCTACTTCAATAGAATGACGAATTGCTCTTTCAACACGCGAAGAAGTAGTATTAAACTTCTTAGCGATTATAGGATATAATACTTTAGTAATAGCACCAAGTACATTAATATCATTAAATACCATTGTAATAGCTTCTCTTAAATATAAATATCCTTTAATATGAGCTGGTACTCCTATTTCATGTAATATATCAGTAATCTCACCATTTAAATCAATTTCTTCATTTGGTTTATAACTGCTTTCTTTTCTTTTAGGAAGTTCTTTAAATAAAGAATTAATAGTTTGAGCTAGATTTTGTAAATCTATAGGTTTAATTATAAAGTAATCTGCACCTAGTGCAGATGATCTTGTAAGTAGTGAATCATTATTAAAAGAAGATAACATAATAATTTTTTTAGGTCTTTTATATTTATCTTGTCTATTTTCAATTTCTTCTAAAACTTTAAATCCATCCACCTCAGGCATTACTATATCTAGTAATAATAAATCTACTTGATTACTTTCTAAATAACTAAGTAAAGATTTACCTGAATTAAATGTGTTTACTACTTCAAAACCTGCTTGCATTTTTAAACTTTCACTAATCATTAGTGTAGTTTCTCTTGAGTCATCCGCAATTATAACTCTAATCATTTTACATTCCTCCTTAAAATCCGTTTTCTTTTTCGGCTTGCTTATATAATAATTTTTTCATTAAATAATTACAAGAAAAATATTTATTTTTATAAAAATATTATTATTTAATCGACAATATTCGACATTGTTATTTATTATTAAATACATAATATTTTATAATTTTTCTTTCGCTTGTCGAATATTGTCGAATTATAAGTAAAATAAAATATTCTGCCAAAAACAGAATATTTCAAATTCTATGAATTTAATACTTTTTCTTTAGTATAATTATTAATATCATTATCATCTAATATATTTGCAAAAGAACAAAGTTCATTATCATCTAATGTTTTATATATATTCATTTTACAAGTACGTTCTCTTTCTTGTTTCCAATGATGGAATCCTTCTTGTTTTATATGATTGTTTATAATCTTACAATCAATAAAAGAAGAAGAACCATAATCTCTCCAAGGTCTTGCTAAATAAACATTATCTTGATTATTATCTTCTGATGATAATATACATTTGTTAAATACAAACCCATATTTATATTCTTCAGGATGTGAAGGAGCACTTATATATCCTTTTCCTTTTAGTGAAAATATTTCACATTTATCAAAGAAACAAATTCCACAGCCGAATATAAAATCTACATCACCTTCTATATAACAGTTTTCATATAATTGATGTGACTTAGTTTGTTTAAGTTCATCTTTAGGTAATAGATCTTTATATCTTATACTTAAATCATAAGGTATAGGACCTGCAAGAATTGTATCTTGTGCACCATATATTTTACAATTATTTGCAGTAAAGTTGTCCCCTAGTACATGTAAAGCTACTGCTTGACCATAAATAGAACAAGGAGTAGAAAGATTTTTAATAGTTAGATCTTTTAATGTAACATTATCCGATTCAACCATTAAAGTATAAGTTCTAACAGTCAATAATTCTTTATTATCTTTTCCTATTTTATTATAATAATCTTTATATTCGATAAAAGAATTATGTCCTATGATAGTTATATTAGGTACTGTGATTTTTATCTTTTCATAATATACTTTATTATAAAGATGAATAATATCACCTTCTTGACATTTTTTTAGTATTTCTGTTAAAGTTTCGTTTTCTTGTAAATATCTTTCCATATTTAATTCCTCACTTTAGATTAGTATAAATATATAATATCATATTTTTAATTTTTAGATTGTATTAAATTTTAAAAATACAGTTTTTTAAGCAAAAAAAATTTTAAAATCAAAATTTTAGAAAATTATTTTTAATAAAATTATGTTTTATGTATAAAAAAATATTAAAAAAATGTAATTAAACCGCTTTCATTTTTTATGAAAAAGTTTTCATTTAGTTATTGACTAGTGTTTTTGTTAGTGTTAAAATGTTAAATGTAAAATCTTTATTATTTTTATTTACTTTATTTTGGAGATTTTGTTGATAAATAAAATAGTAAAAATTTTATGCTACATAAGTAGTAATTATAAAGAAATGGTTTAGAAAGGTAAAGTTATGAAATTTAAGACATATCGTATGATAGATCTAATTATGCTTATAATTTTAGCATTTGGATTAGAACTTTTAACAACATGGCTTACCAATAGCTTTTTAGGCACTATAAGACCATATCCTATTATGGGACTGTTAATTACATTAATAGCAGTTTCTAGATGGGGGCCTATTGGACTTATTGTTATACCTTTTAATGCGTTTGGTAATTATATTTCAGGACATTTTATACTAAGGACTGTAAAATATCGTGAAATGTATAACTGGATTTACTTTATCTTTGCTAATATTAGCAACTTATCTGCTGGTATTTCATTATTCTTCTATAAAAAGACAAATCAAAATGAAATTCTAAAAGATTCTGGTAGTTGCATAAAATTAATTATTTCAATATGTATCATAAATTATGTAGCCAATATCATTACTAGCTTATTTCTAGCAATAGTAACATCTAATGTAGATGCTTCTACATTTGGTGCTATTCTATATACTCAGTTATTTTGGAATATAGTTGGTTATGTAGTCTTATTTATCGGATTTTTCATTCTTAAAAAACAAGATGTTTTATTTAATGTTAAAGAAAAACTACTTGCAACTCAAAAAGAAAGAATTGACGAAAGTAAGTATTATAATGATATTAAAAGAAATAATTAAAATTTAATGAAAGGTGTGTGTTTAGAATGGTATCTACTGATGCTGAAGAAACAGCCAAGATTGTTGAAGAATATGAACGAACTAAATGGAAACGTGTTGGTAAACAATTATTAAAAGACTGGCGTCTATATGCTTTACTTGTTCCAATTATGGTATTTATGTTCTTCTTTAAATATCGTCCTATTCAAGGTGTATTACAAGCATTTAAAGATAACAATGGTAATAATTATCTTACTCCTGTTTTACAAGATGACTGGTATGGACTTATTTATATGAAATCTATTTTTAATGACTCAACATTCTGGACTGCATTCAGAAATACATTTGTTAACAGTATGTATGGTCTTGTATTCGGCTTTCCAATTCCTATTTTCCTAGCACTATGCTTTAGTGAAATTAAGTGTAATTGGTATCGTTCAATTTTACAAGTATTCTCTTATTTACCTAAATTCTTATCTACAGTTGTTACAACTTCAATTATTATTTTATGGACTTATTATAAGAAAGAAGATGGAACCGGTAATGATGGGTTATTTACTAAGATGTTCCTTGCTTTTGGTTGGATCAGTGAAAATCAAGGAATTTTAAGTACATACAAATTTTTCCGTCCTATTTATCAAGTTTCTGGTGTATGGGAAGGTTCAGGATATGGTTCTATTGTTTATTTTGCAGCAGTTTTAGCGGTATCTCCAACTAATTATGAAGCTGCTAAGATTGATGGTGCAACAAAACTCCAACAAATTAGATATGTAACTTTACCTAGTATGGCACCAACATTATCGATAATGTTGATTATGCGTATTGGTCAAATACTTAATATTGGTTACGAAAAAGTATTATTATTAACTGAAACAAATAAAAATGCTTATGAAACTGGTAATGTAATATCTACATATGTTATTGATAAAATGTCTACTAACAATTATTCTGTTGGTACAGCTGCTGACTTATTTAATTCGATTATTGCAATGTGTCTTGTTCTTGGTGCAAATGCAATTTCAAGACGTGTTTCTGACACATCATTATTCTAAGGAGGAAAAATATAATGAAAAGACTTGATAAAACAGAAGTTATATTTAAAGTTTTCTCCTATGTTTTACTTACATTGTTCGCATTAATGTGTTTATATCCATTAATTTATGTATTATCAGTTGCTTTATCAGATGCCGACAGTGTATCTAATGGTACTATAATTCTTTTACCTAAAGGGTTACAGTTTGATGCATTATTAAGAGTTTTAACTGATAAAACGTTCTGGTTAAGATATTGTTATACAATATTCTATACATTCTATGGTACATTAGTGTCTATGTTTGTAGCAATTACAGGTGCTTATGCACTTTCTAAGACTCGTTTAATGTGGGGAAGAGGTTTTAACTTCTTGTTAACATTTACAATGTGGTTTAGTGCTGGTATTATTGCAACAAAACAAAACTTTAATGATATGGGAATAAATAATAAGTGGGGATTTATTTTCGGTATGGGATTTAATGCTTTTAATATAATTCTTTTAAGAAATGGATTTAAAGGGGTTTCTTCAGAAATAGAAGAAGCAGCAACAATTGATGGTGCGACTGAATTCCAATTGCTTACTAAGATTTATATACCGATGTCTAAATCATCAATTGCAACAGTAACAATGTTCTATGCTTTATCAAGATGGAATGGTTATTACTGGGCTGATCAATTACTTAATGAGGATGAAAAACCTCTTCAAGTTTATATGCGTAAATGCCTTGTAGATGATACTGGTGAAAACACATGGGATGAAACATATCATAGAAATTCATGGCAATACGCAATGATAGTTTGTTCTATCATCCCTATCTTGATATTATATCCACAATTGCAAAAATATTTTGCTGCTGGTGTTAATGTCGGTGGGGTTAAAGAATAGAAAAAAGAAAAGGAGAAAACAAAATGAAAAAAATTCTAAACGTTTTAGCTGTGTCTGCTATCGTTGGTGTAGGACTTACAGCTGCAACTTCATGCTCAAGCAATGAAGATCCACTAAGTGGAGTTGACGTTAACGTTCACTATGTTAATGGTTCGACTCATATGGGTGTTAGTTATCGTGAAGATACTGCAACAACTGGTCTTGGAGGAGAAACTTTACAACAAGGTAAATTATTACCTACATGGTCTGCAATTGGCGAAAATTTAGATTTAAATATTCGTGATGCTGCAGATTATTCTTTAGGAGTTTCTGATGAATGGGATTATTATATCCAAAATGGATTTAAGACTTCTAAAAAGAGAAACATTGACCTTATGATGGCTGATGGTTCTAAATCTGCTACAGCTGCTAACTCTGGATTATTATATTCAATTGATGAATTAATGGATCAAGGCTTACTTCCTAACTTTACAAATTGGTTAGAAACAACTGGTGGAGGTAAAGATGGTGCTAACTGGTCATCAATGAAGTCAAACGATGGTAAGGTTTACTATACTCCATATTTTGCTGGTAAATATGGTACAGTAGAAAAGAACTTTATGTTTAATGTTGACATGGTTAAGTGGTTATTAGATGATAACTCTTCAGAATGGGCTAGAGAACCTAAGGCTGCTTCATACGATACTAGTGTTACTTTAAAAGAATCTGATTTCAAACCTCATATTGAGTCTCGTCAAAAAGAAAAGATTCATGTTTCTGTTGATGGCGTAAAAACTGAAATCGAAGTTGATTATGCATCAAATGCAATTGAAAAACAAAATGCTTTATCAACTAAGAATGGTGCTACTTTAGTTCAAACTTTAAAAGACCATATTGATGCTTCTTATGGCCATTTAATTGGAGAAGGAAAGATTTATAAGACTCGTTCAGAAATCTTTACTTCTGAAGCTGCATGTTATAATGCTGATGATTTAGTTGCTTTAATGCGTTGCGTTAAGACTAATCCTAAATATTTAACTGGTGAAGAAAAAATTGTTGTTATGGCTAACCGTGCTGCTGCAGCTAACCGTCAAGTACAAATTCTACAATTAGCTTCTATTTGGGGATTAAAAGGACTTGCTGGTGAAAAAGAAAAGTTATACTATGATAAAGAAGGCGTATTACAAGATGCTCGTACAGATGAAGCTACATATACAGCATTAAATGATTTACATGAATTATATAAAGAAGAAATGTTCCCTTCTGATTATTATGAAGGATTAAATAAAGATACATCATCAGATACATATAGAAAGACTTATATGTTAAGTGGTCAATTATTTATGATGTATGATTTTAATGCAGGTACAACAGCATTTAATAGTGATGCAAATAGTGACTCAAAAACTCATGATTTCCAAGCATGTATGCCACCAGTTGCTAAATGGGATGCTGGTGATTGTGGAGAAAATACTTATTTCCACTATACAGAAGATATTTTAGCACTTAAGAGTGGTGGATATTGTATTCCTAAGACTTGTGATAATCTA
This sequence comes from uncultured Clostridium sp., assembly GCA_964524125.1. Lineage (GTDB taxonomy): Bacteria > Bacillota_I > Bacilli_A > Acholeplasmatales > Anaeroplasmataceae > CAG-307. The sequence continues at coordinate 11,446 of CAZGBY010000029.1, read as the reverse complement.
GAAGCTGCATGTAAGATTATGGATTACACTTGGTGTGATGAAGGTGCTGACCTTCAAGACTATGGTCCAAATAATACTTATTATCGTAATGGTGTAACTAAGTATGATTCTAATGGTAACCGTCAAGCTGATAACTATGATGCTACAACAAACCCTAATGGTGGAACTATGAGCCTAGGTGGTACTGAATTCTGTGTAATGTTTGCTAAGAATGTTAGTGAAAATGCTACTTTCAAAAAAGGATGGAATGATTTCTGTCGTATGATGATTGGTTCTACTCATGGTGTTGGTCATCAACGTTCTGCTGGTATGGATATTCAAACTACTGTGTCTCAAATTGGTCGTGATAGTTTTGCAAAATTAACATCTGCTGTATCATGCGGAGTACTAAGAACAGCTGGTGAAGCTGGTAGTGGTATTTTCCAAGCTGTACCATCTAATTTTGCAATTAATGCTAATGATACTGCTAAGATTGATGCAACAGCTTCAACTACTAATATGGCTGCTTTCTGGAAAGAAAGTAAAAATGTTGCTACATATTATTCATATTGGATTTGTCATGGTAGCGATTATCAAGCAATTAAAGATTTAGTTGGTGATTATAATACATTTAAAGGTACATTTGAAGAAGTAGATTCAATTTATCTATCTGCTTATAAGTCTGTAGTATCTAAAATGTAATTTATTAAATTGTTTATTCTGCTTAATAGGTTTATTCCTATTAAGCAGGATAAATTTTATTAATGGAGGCAATTATGAAAAATAATTTGTTAATAAAAATTCAAAAAATTCTATGCTATGTATTTCTAATTGCATCTGCTGGAGTTTTAGTATGTTCATTATTGTATGTGGATGAAAGTTGGGTACAATTTTCAGTAGGTGGTTTACAATATGAAAGTGCTACATCTTTTTATGATAATATTGCAACATGGTCTAAAAGCTTAAAAATTGAAGCATTTAGTAATGGTTGTTATTCTAAAGTTTTTAATAGTGATTTAGAAGCTCGTAAATTCTATTATGAATTTTGGTATGAGATTCAAGGGGTTAACAATATGCTATTTGCATTAGGAATTGTGGGACTTGTAACTACTGCAATATTTGCCATTACAGGTAATTTCAGTAGAAAAAAATATTATATATCTAACTTAGTTACTGGTTGTTTAGCTGGTGGTTGTGGTATTATTTTATCTATTATCACAATCATAAAAACATTTTTATTAAGAAGTGACTTTAATTTAATTAAACCAGATATTGAAAATTTCTATGTTGTTGCAAAAGCATTTGGAAAACATACGGATGTTATTACAGCAAATAATACATGGATTTCAATCATTATTCCAATTATTTATATATTAATTTGTGGATCATTAATCGCATTTACAATATATAAATTTGTTCATTCATCAAAAAAGGAGGCGGCTATAAATGAGTAATTTAAATGATACAACCGCTTTTGATAATCATGAATTAGAAAAAATGAGATATAATAATAACTCTTTATCTTATAAATTAGGATTTTTAGGATTAGGATGCAGTGTTATTGCGGCTTTTATAGCATTAAACTCTTTTGGTCCTTCTGATTTTTCAACTATAATTAAAGTATTAATGAATATTGTTGTACTTTTGGTTGGATTTCTTGCAACTGAAAAAGTTAAAGTTTATAAGAAAGAGTATTCTTATGTAATTTGTACATTAGGAGTAATCAGTTTTGCTAGAATTTTTTGGGTACCATTACAACTGTTTATTTACTATAATAAGTTTATGAATGTATTCGCTGGAACTAAAGAAGGTTTTGATGAAGCCCAAAAACTTTATGGAAATAAATTGGGTAAAACTGTTATCGGTTCTTGGGAAAATGGGCAACGTGTTAAAACGGGATATCTTACAATGAATGGTAATGTTCGTGCTATTATTATTATTGTATTCCTTGTTATTTCTGGAGTGAGTTTCATTTCTTCAGGTATTATCAATTATAGAAGATCAATTAAACTTAATAATTATTTAAGTTCAATTGGTGAAAAACACTAAGGAGGAATTTTATTATGTCTATTGTTTCTTTAAAAAATGTTAATAAAATTTATCCTAATGGTGCTCATGCTGTATTTGATTTTAATCTAGATATTGAACCTGGTGAATTCATTGTAATGGCTGGTCCATCTGGATGTGGTAAATCAACTACTTTACGTATGATTGCAGGTCTTGAAGAAATTTCTTCAGGTGACCTAATAATTAATGGTAAGCGCTGTAATGACCTTGCACCTCGAGATAGAGATATTGCAATGGTGTTTCAAAATTATGCCTTATATGCACATATGACAGTTTATCATAATCTTGCATTCTCATTAATGATTCGTAAAATTGATTCTGACGAAATTCATAAGCGTGTTATGGCTGCTGCAGAAATGCTAGGTTTAGTACCTTACCTAAATAGAAAACCTAAACAATTATCAGGTGGTCAACGTCAACGTGTTGCGGTAGGACGTGCTATTGTTCGTAATCCAGTGGTTTATCTACTTGATGAACCATTATCAAATCTAGATGCTAAACTTCGTGCTTCAATGCGTAAAGAATTAGCTCAACTTCATCATACATTAAATGCTACATTCATTTATGTAACACATGACCAAATTGAGGCTTTAACATTAGCTGATAGAATCGTTGTAATGAAAGACGGATGGATTCAACAATGTGCTTCACCAAAAGAAATGTTTGATAGACCATCAAATCTATTTGTTGCTGGATTTATTGGAACACCACCTATGAATTTTTATAATGGTGTTATAAACGAAAATGGAGAATTTGTACATGATTCTACTGGTACAAAACTTAAATTAACTAAAGAAATGTCTGAAGATATTAAACAAAAAGGATATATTGGAAAGCCTATTATTATGGCTTCTCGTCCTGATTATGTTTATATGGATCAAGCTAGCATAAATAAATTTAAAGATTCAACATTTGAATTAGAACTTGATTATGAAGAACATCTTGGTGCTTATAATTTAGTTTATGGTAATATTGGGGAAGAACGTTGTATTGCAAAAGTTTTCAATCGTGATGAAGCTGAAGATTCAATTATTAAATGCTGTTTTGATATGTCAAAGGTTCATTTTTTCGATATTGAAACTGAAAATAGAATTAATGATTAATTAGGAGGTTAATTATGGAAAAAAATGAAAATTTAAATAATAATATTCCTTCTGATGAAGAAACACTTGATATTGTTGAGTCTGGCGAAACTACACAAGTAGAAGCATTTAATTCTCAAGAAAAGAATGAAAGCCCTTGGATTTTAACACACATGTTAAAACCATTAGGCCAATATTTTAAAAATATAGGTTATGATATAAAGAGAGATGTTTCTGAAAATCCAAATATCATTTGGTTTTTATTAATCGCATTACCTGGTATTTTTATTGGATTGTTTTTAACTCAACATATTAATGCGGCTAAGGCTTTAACATCAGATTATTCATGGTCAGGTTTCCAAATTTTCGTTATGGAACTTGCCGGCTGTTTAAATATAGTATTTGGTTTCAGCGTTATGAAAAAGAGAAATCTTAAATCTTCTATTTATTCATCAATTTGTACGGCTGTCATTGTTGTATGTGGTGTTTTATGGATTTCAAACTTCTTACGTTGTGAGGGAGTATTTAGTATTGAAAATGATTATACAAATGATGCTATTTTATCAATTATTTGCGTTGCTATTTCAGTAATTTGTCCTTTAATTGGAGTTATTGCGTCATTCTTTACAAGAAATAAAAATTATAAGAAGGATACTTTATAATATGAAAAAGAAAGAAGAATTAAATAAGAGTCAAAATCCTTATAAGACTGATAAACTTGCAAAAGTTCCATCATGGTTAAAAATTCTTCTGCTAAAATTTTGGGTAGCAGCAGCTACCTTTTTCTTTTTTGGAGTAGCAAATGAATTAATTGACGCGACTTCAGGAAATGCGGCAGATTTATATTTTGTTTTTATTAGTTTCGGAATGGGTTTAATGAATGAATTCATAACGAAAAATCTAGTTAGATACATGAGAAATAGTATGGATAATACATTCCATTATAATATGGTTAATAAAAAGGGAACATTATCTTTATTTTTAAATATCGGATATGGATTTATTACTGTTTTTCCAATCATGTTTATATCTAGTTTTTTAGCATCTAAAGGATTGATATTAAATTTATTTAGGGCTGAAGGATTAGGTGGTATTGAGCCTATTACTGATGGACTTATATACATTGTAGTAGATTTTATATATATGGTTATTAAAAATGGTTCGATTAATATTTATAAGCGATTTAAGTTAAAAAAAGATGAAGCTAAGATTAATAAAATAATTAATAATATAAATAACGAAAATAATAAGGAGGAAAATAACAATGAAAACTAATATAATATACTTAGGTCAAAGAAGTGTAACATTAGAACTTGAAAATGATCTTCCTTATTATAATGATGAATTATATAATGTATATGTAAATAATGAACTATATATAGAAGATGGTCAAGTAAACATAATATCTATATATGACCTACAACCTAATACTCCTTATAAAGTAGAAATTAAAACTAAAACGCTAACTTCCTCTTTAGAATTTACTACAAAAGAAGAATACGTGACATTAAACGTTAAACGTTTTGGTGCCAAAGGTGATGGTGTTTCTGACGATACACCATTTATTCAAGCATGCATAAATGCTTGTCCTAAAAATGGTAGAGTATTAATTCCAAAAGGTGAATACTCAGTTTTACCACTTTTCTTAAAAAGTAATATTACAATAGAACTTCAAGAAGGAACACATCTAATTGGAAATACTGATAGAACAAAATATCCTATTTTACCAGGTATGACATTACTTACAGATGAATCAGATGATTATAACTTAGGTTCATGGGAAGGAAATCCGCTTGATTGTTTCGCAAGTATTATTACTGGTATAGAAGTAGAAAATGTTAATATTATAGGTAAAGGTATTATTGATGGTAATGCTCAGAATGGTGATTGGTGGAAAGATGTTAGAATAAAACGTATAGCATGGAGACCACGAGGAGTTTTCTTAGTAAGATGTTCAAATGTTACATTTGAAGGTGTTACAGTATGTAATACTCCATCATGGAACCTACATCCGTACTTTTCTTCCAATATAAGATTTATAGATATGAAACTAATTTCACCTAAAGATTCACCAAATACAGATGGATGTGATCCAGAATCTTGTGATAATGTAGATATAATAGGCGTACATTTCTCAGTAGGAGATGATTGTATAGCTATCAAATCAGGTAAAATCTATATGGGAAGAAAATATAAGAAACCATCTTCAAATTTCAACATTAGAAATTGTTCTATGAATTTTGGACATGGTGCTGTAGTACTAGGCTCTGAAATGGCTGGGGGAATCAAAAACATAAATGTAAGCAAATGTATTTTTAATGAAACAGATAGAGGTCTTCGTATAAAAACAAGACGTGGTAGAGGTAAAGATGCTATTATTGATGGTATTTTATTTGAAAATATCAAAATGATAAACGTATTAACTCCACTTGTTATAAATATGTTCTATTTCTGTGATCCAGATGGAAAAACAGAATATGTATGGAGTAAAGAAAAACTACCTGTAGATGATAGAACTCCATATCTAGGCGATTTCCATTTTAAAAATATAGATTGTACTAATGTAAATGTTGCTGCTGGAGCCTTCTATGGACTCCCAGAAATGCCAATTAATAAAATAACTATTGAAAATGTTAATTTTAAATATTCATTAAATCTAACTTCAGGAGTACCTGCAATGATGACTGGACTTGAACCAATGTCTAATAGAGGATTGATATTTAATAATGTAAACGAAGTTATTTTGAATAATGTGTATTTAGATAATAATCTAGAAAATGAAATTGAATTAAATAATGTTATATCTTTAATTAGGAGATAATTAGTAAATATGTGTCATTAATTTTGGCACATTTTTATTTTGTTAGTAATAAAAAAATTTTACGTATATGGCATATTACAATTTTTTATGCTATACTAATAGTGAAGTAAAACAATAATTAAAGTTGGTGATATAATGAGTTATTATTTAAATCAAAGTAATGAAAAATTTTTAAGGTATACAAAGAATAAAGTTTTTGTAGATAAATCCCTATTAATAAAAGAATGTAATGATGTATTAGGTTCTGAGGATTCTTATATGTGTATAACTCGTCCACGTCGTTTTGGTAAAACTATGGCTCTATCTATGTTAAATGCCTATTATTCTAAGGGATGTGATTCTAAAGAATTATTTAAAAAACTTAAAATTTCAAATGTTTCATCTTTTGACACTCATTTAAACAAACATAATGTTATTTGGATTGATATGCAATCAGTATACAAAGATTTAAAAGATAAATCATCCTTTGTTGATGAATTACATAGAACCATCATTAATGATTTAAACACTTCTTTTCCAAACATATTAACGAGTGAGGAGATAACCTCTGCTAAAGCTTTTAGAAAAATAAACAATGAATTAAAAGAAAATTTTATTCTCTTAATAGATGAATGGGATGTTGTACTAAGAGAATCTAATGATAAAATTTTAAAAAATAATTATATTGACCTTTTATTAACTCTATTTAAAGCTGGAGATACATCATCTTGTTTCGACCTTGTTTATATGACAGGGATACTTCCAATAAAAAGGTATGATGGTCAATCTTCTTTAAATTGTTTTAAAGAATATACGATGTTAGATTCAGAATCGTTAGCTTCATATGTTGGTTTTACAGCTGATGAGGTTGAAAACTTATGTAATGATTATAATATGGATTATAATAAAATGAAGAAGTGGTATGATGGATATAATGTAAATGGACAAGAAATATATAATCCTAAATCTGTTGTAGAAGCGATTACTAAAAGAGAATATGATGATTACTGGGCTTCTACATCATCAATTAATCCTGTTGTTAAATATTTATCTTATGAAGATAAAGATCTAAAAGAAGAATTAACAAATATGCTAGCAGATATTAAGATAAAATCTACTATTAAAGGATTTGATAATGATATACGAGAAATCCATTCAAAATCGGATTGCTTAATATTGCTTATACATTTAGGATATTTAACATTCGAATATGGTTCAGATCGTACAAAAGATGTAAACTATTATATACCTAATTATGAAATAAGAAGTCAACTTATAAATGCATTAAAGAAATTAAAATGGTATGATTTATATGAACCAATTAATGATTCAGAAGAAGCTGTAAATGCTTTATATAATCATGATGAAGAAACTATAAGCAAGATACTAGATAAAAATCATAATTTATATGCTAATTCATTAAATAAAAATAATGAACAAGTATTAGAATTACTTACAATTCTTTCTTTTAGTACATTAAGATCTACTCATGAAAAAAGAAATCAACCTTCAAATACTAAAGGTAGAGCAGATATTATATACATTCCAAAATATAATGATCCCGCAATTATTGTAGAACTTAAATATAATAAAAATGCAAGTCTAGCAATAGATCAAATTAAAAATAAAGAATATATATCATTACTTGATAATTATCATGGTAAAGTAATACTATGTGGTATTAATTATGATGACAATATGAAACATACTACTAAAATAGAAGAAATAGAAATATAGTTTTTATAATTTCAAAAACAAGATCTAATGTTAACCGCATTAGATTTTTTATATCCAAAATTTTTAAAATTTAGTATTTATATTATGAAAACAAATCATAAAAATATATGGTGCTATGTTGGCATATTATAAAATTTTATGCTATACTAATAGTGAATTAAAATAATATTTAAAAGTTGGTGATTAAGTATGAGCTATTATTTGAATCAAGGTAATGAAAAATTTAAAGATGATGTTTCTAGATTATTATACGTAGATAAATCGATGCTAATTAAAGAATGCAACTTATGTATAAAAGATTATAAAAATCCTAGATTTATGTGTGTAAGTCGCCCACGTCGTTTCGGTAAATCAATGGCTTTATCAATGCTTAATGCATATTATTCAAAAGGTTGTGATTCTGCATCTTTATTTAAAGACTTAAAAATATCAAAAGATCCTTCTTTTGAATCACATTTAAATAAACATAATGTTATATGGATAGATATGGCTGAATTATATACAAAACTTGATGATGAAAATAATTTTGTAAAAGAATTCAATAAAAGAATATTAAAAGAATTAGACGAATATTTCCCTAATATTCTTACCGGTGATGAATTAGATATTTCTGATTTATTATATAAGATCTTAACAATTAAAAATGAAAAGTTTATCTTCTTGATTGATGAATGGGATGTTATTTACCGTGAATCAAACAATTTAAAATTAAAAGAGAGTTTTACAAAAATGTTAAGAACATTGTTTAAAGGTAAAAATTCCTCTTCATGTATAGATTTAGTTTATATGACAGGGATACTTCCAATAAAAAGGTATGATGGTCAATCTTCTTTAAATTGTTTTAAAGAATATACGATGTTAGATTCAGAATCGTTAGCTTCATATGTTGGTTTTACAGCTGATGAGGTTGAAAACTTATGTAATGATTATAATATGGATTATAATAAAATGAAGAAGTGGTATGATGGATATAATGTAAATGGACAAGAAATATATAATCCTAAATCTGTTGTAGAAGCGATTACTAAAAGAGAATATGATGATTACTGGGCTTCTACATCATCAATTAATCCTGTTGTTAAATATTTATCTTATGAAGATAAAGATCTAAAAGAAGAATTAACAAATATGCTAGCAGATATTAAGATAAAATCTACTATTAAAGGATTTGATAATGATATACGAGAAATCCATTCAAAATCGGATTGCTTAATATTGCTTATACATTTAGGATATTTAACATTCGAATATGGTTCAGATCGTACAAAAGATGTAAACTATTATATACCTAATTATGAAATAAGAAGTCAACTTATAAATGCATTAAAGAAATTAAAATGGTATGATTTATATGAACCAATTAATGATTCAGAAGAAGCTGTAAATGCTTTATATAATCATGATGAAGAAACTATAAGCAAGATACTAGATAAAAATCATAATTTATATGCTAATTCATTAAATAAAAATAATGAACAAGTATTAGAATTACTTACAATTCTTTCTTTTAGTACATTAAGATCTACTCATGAAAAAAGAAATCAACCTTCAAATACTAAAGGTAGAGCAGATATTATATACATTCCAAAATATAATGATCCCGCAATTATTGTAGAACTTAAATATAATAAAAATGCAAGTCTAGCAATAGATCAAATTAAAAATAAAGAATATATATCATTACTTGATAATTATCATGGTAAAGTAATACTATGTGGTATTAATTATGATGACAATATGAAACATACTACTAAAATAGAAGAAATAGAAATTTAATAAAAATCATATTTGATTTTAGAAATGAAACAAGATGAGAGTTTAAAGAATACTCATCTTGTTTTTGTTTATATACAAATTTATTTATATGCTTATTCTACTTTACCATTTATAAAATATTGTTTTACTTTTTTAATAAATTATATGCAAATATTTTATAATGTTAAATCCTTGATTTATAAGTATAGAATTCGTTCCAAAAGGTGGAATATTATATTTTTTTATGCTATACTAATAGTGAAGTAAAACATTTAAAAGCAGGTGATACCATGAGCAATTATTTAAATTTAGGGAACGAAAAGTTTTTAGAGTACTTTAATGATGATATTTTTGTTGATAAATCATTATTAATCAATGAAACTAATAATTTTATTGGTAAAGCGTCTAAAAAATATATGTGCGTAACTCGCCCACGTCGTTTTGGTAAATCTATGAATTTATCTATGCTTAATGCTTATTATTCAAAAGGCTGTGATTCAAAAGAAATTTTCAAAAACTTAAAAATTTCAAAGGATTCTACTTTTGAAACACATTTAAACAAACATAATGTTATTTGGATAGATATGGCTGAATTATATACAAAACTTGATGATGAAAATGATTTTGTTAAAGAATTCAATAAAAGAATATTAAAAGAATTGGATGAATATTTTTCCAATATTCTTACTGGTGATGAATTAGATATTTCTGATTTATTATATAAGATTTTTACAATAAAAAATGAAAAGTTTATTTTTTTGATTGATGAATGGGATGTTGTTTATCGAGAATCAAACAATTTAAAATTAAAAGAGAGTTTTACAAAAATGTTAAGAACCTTGTTTAAAGGTAAAAATTCCTCTTCTTGTATCGATTTAGTATATATGACAGGAATTTTGCCCATAAAAAGATATAATGGACAATCAACTTTAAATTGCTTTAAAGAATATACAATGCTAGATTCTTATCCAATTTCTGAATATATAGGTTTTACAACATCTGAAGTAAAAGATTTATGTAAAAAACATAATATGGATTATAATCAAATGAAACAATGGTATGATGGATATAATCTTGACGGAGTTGAACTTTATAATCCTAAATCAGTCGTTGAAGCTTTAACTTCAAGAAAGTTTAAAGATTATTGGATATCTACTTCTTCACTTGAAAGCGCTACTAATTATTTAAGATTTAAAGATAAAGATTTAAAAGAAGAATTAACTTTAATGTTATCTGATAATACTGTAAAAGCTACTATTCAAGATTTCACAAATGATTTAACAGAAATTAATTCATCTGATGACTGTTTAACTTTATTAATCCATTTAGGATATTTAACTTTAAAATACAATGAAAATGATTATACAAGTAAAGTAGAGTGCTATATTCCTAATTACGAAATAAAAAGTCAACTTTTTAGAGCATTAAAAAAAATGGAATGGTATGATTTATATGAACCTGTTAATGACTCCGAAAAAGCAGTAGAAGCTTTATATAATTCTAAAGAAGATATAATAAACAATATACTTGATAAAAATCATGAATTATATTGTAGTGCGCTTAATAAAAACAATGAACAAGCATTAGAATTACTTACTATATTCTCATTCAACACATTAAATTCTACTCATAGAATGAAAAAAGAACCTCAAAATACTAAAGGTAGAGCAGATATTATATATGTTCCTAGATATAATGGTAAAGCTATTATAGTAGAACTTAAATATAATAAGAATCCTAGTATCGCTATAGAACAAATTAAGGAAAAAGAATATTATTCTTTACTTGATAATTATCATGGTAAAGTAATACTATGTGGTATTAATTATGATGACAATATGAAACATACAACAATAATAGAAGAAATAGAAATTTAGTTTTTATAAATGTATAATTCAAACAAGATCTAATGTTAACCGCATTAGATTTTTTTAATGAATCAAAAAAGTAGGAATTTAATTTCTATTTAATATAGCATAAAAAACGTTTATAATCACATTTAACATACATTTAGAAATCATAAAAA
>CAZGBY010000028.1:0-23943 GCA_964524125.1 uncultured Clostridium sp. | reverse complement strand
AATGGCAGGGGCGGAGAGAATCGAACTCCCACGGACGGTTTTGGAGACCGCAACAATACCATTATGCTACGCCCCTAGGTAATACTTTTAAAGTATAGCATACCATAAAAATTAAATCAAGCAATTTTTCTTTTTTTGAGTAAAATTTTTAACCAAATTTTTATTTATTAAAAGATTTATTATTTTTCTTATCAAAAATCAATTTATCAAAAAATACAAATCCAAAGAATAACATACAAGATATTAATAGTCCTCCAATACAATCAGTAGCCCAATGCTTTTTACTTAATAATCTACCTAGTGTTGTAAATATAATTATAATAATACTTAAAACATACAATACCTTAGAATAATTCTTATTAATATACTTACTAAATACATAACAAGAACATAATAGTAATGTAGATGTAATAAATATATGAGATGATGGGAAAGACGATTCTTTCTTACCATCAACTAATATAGGTCTATAATTAATAGGAACAACTTCAAAGAATAAATATATGATTACAATAAGCAGTAAGATACATATATATAAATAATATAGATAATTTACTTTCTTCAAACTCTTGTTTCTATATAATTCATTTATACCCATTAATCCAACAATTCCAAAGAATACAAAGCTTATCAACATAAGAATATCACTAATACTATCAAATTCATTATTAGAAACACTTGGAAGTAATAGGTTATTAAAACTATAAAGGCCTACTTCTATACCCAAACTATTTGTATCAACATTTACAAATTTAATCAAGATTATTAATATAATAAAGAATAATAAAGCACATAAACTAATTATACCAGCTGTTTTTTTATTCATAAATTTCATCTTCTTTCATTTATTAATACTTTACAATAAAATAAATGAAATTACAATAAAAATCATCTTTTAATAACACTTAATTTTATTAACACATCATCATTTGTATATTTTTTATTTCTTTTTAAATTAATTTCATCTAAGTTAAATAAATCAATTTTAAGTCTCAATATATTATTAATATCATTTAATAACATTTCATATAAATACTCTTCCATTTTATTATAATTATCTAAATTTAATAATCCTTCATAAGTTACATTAATATTTATAATATACTTATCTTTATATTCATATTTAATATTATTTTCTTTTATTATCGAATCAAAATTATCTAAATAAATTGTAGATTCTTTAAATTCATTTAATAAATATAAATAATTATATTCTTCTTTTTTTATAATATTAAAATCATTATTCAATAATACAAATCCAGATATAAATAAATTAGAATCATTACTTATATTATTAACATTAATAAAAGGTATTTTAATATTTACATCATCACTTCTTCTTTTTAAATAATTAACAAAATGACACTTTTTTGAATAATAAAATAAATTATTATATCTATCTGGATTTAATATTGAATAATAATTAGATATACTATCCGGATTATTGTAATTATAAATATATGAAGATTTTTCATCGGATGAATATAAATAAAAGTTAAAATCTATTAATGTATTATTTAATATAAACCTTTCAAACTCATCTAAACAATCTTCATTAAACATAGACACATCTAAAATCATACTTTGAACATGTCTATAATTTATATCTAAAGATATATTATTGCTTAAATTAGTAAAGCATTCATCTAAAGACTCTCCAATACTATTTAATACAATGTTATCGTCATCTTCAAGAGACATCAAAGTTACCAAAAATTTTTCATTATTATATTCATAATGAATAGATGATATATATATTATATCAGATAAGCTAAACCTAGTTGAAACTAAATAAAACAATGATCCTAAAAATAAAATCAATACCCATCTTTTCATTTTTTCTTCTTCCTATTTATAACATTAAATTGCTTAGGCCTTTTGTTTAAATGTTGTGATGAATCAAATAACACTACATTCTTTAAATCATGGGATTTGAAAGGTACAAACGGATATAAAAAATCAATATAGAATATCGATTCTTGGCTTATTTTACATATTATATAAAAAGACGCTAGCGTAAAACCAACAATTCCTAAAAATATCGTACTTAGTAGTAATAATATTCTAAGTAACGATAAACTCATTACAAATGTAACATTGCTTGATATTGTAAATGTAGCTAAAAAGCATAACGCTACAAATGTCATTATAAATACCGATACCATACCAGATTCAATTGTATTTTGACCTATTATAATACCACCTACCATCACTACCATTGAAGATAATGTTAATTTGGGGGATTTAAAAGATACTATGTAATAAAGTTCAAATAAAAATAATACAAAAAATATTTCTATATAAATAGGAAAAAATACGCCTTGTTCTACAGTTTTAATTTTTAAAATCATCTGTAGAGCCAAAGAATCACTTTGATATGTTAAAAAACAAGTCATTAAAGGAAGTAAAAACACTGCAATAAAGATTGAAAAATACAAAAATATTCTTTCATAAATAGAATATAGAGGTATATTAACTTGTTCTACTCTATTTCTTAAAAATGATGAAATTGTATTTAAAAGACATATACATGTTGGTATATTATCAATAAATATCAATATTTGACCATCTAACAATCTTCTTGAAGCAATATCAGGGTAACCTATATATAAGTACTGTGGCATTATACAATTCTTTTGAAATACCGTTGTAACGTCTTCAAGCGTTAATATTGCATCACAATCTATCTTACTTAGCATATATTTTACTTGATTTAAAAAGCTTTTATTTGTTATATCCTTAACAGATATTATATCAATTTGTGTTTTACTTCTTTTACCTAATTTTAACTCTTCGAAAACTAAATTTTCATCTTTAATTCTTTGCCTTAATAATGTAATATTTATTTTTATATTTTCAACAAATCCATCTCTTGGACCTGTTATAGATTCTGGTTCTTCTAAACTATCTTGCGTATTTCTTGCATCTCTTGATATAAGTTCTAAGAAATAAAACTTTTTTGTAGCCTTCTCATATAAAATCATCATTCCTTGAAAAATTAAATTTAATATATCTTCTTTACTAGAATTAAACTCTTTTACTATACCTGGAAATAGTTCTATAAATGATTTATTGACATTACTATGATATATAGGTAAATATCTATTGGTAAATAATGATATATCAAAAGAATCATTTTGATAAAACATTATATAATTTTCTATATTAGATATTATAGTCACATCACTAACATCATTAAATAGTATTAATACTTCTTCTAATGTCACTATAAAACCTCCTTATAGATATAAATATAACTATTAATATACCAATAAGTAAATATATTAATAAATATAAATAATCATCAATAACATAGTAATTTTTAATTAGTAAGTAGCCTATTATAAATAATATTGGATATATAACCCATATAATTCTATTAAAACTTTTAAAATATAAAAATTTAATTAAAATCATCGAAAGTGATATTTTAAGTATTGATGATAATACAATCATAAAGATATATACAAAATCAAAATTACCAACAAGTCCACTAATAGGTTCTATGCTGTACATAAAATATCCAAAGCCATAGTAGTCTTGTAATGAATTACCTAACATTAATACTAAGGTTAAAGATTCTATTAATTCAATTATAAAATACAATATATTACCTATTATTAAATATTTTTTACTCGCAGTTTCAAAGAATGGTATAAATAAAATATATAAATATGAATCTAATATAATAAAGATTAACATAATTATTTTAGATATTCTAATATTTGTAATATTAAAATAATATAGTGATGATATATCAACAAGTGATATATGACTTATTAGGTTATAACAAATAATAGGAAGACCTACTAAAGATAGAATAAAAGCACAATTTATTAAAATCTGCAATTTAAATGACAAGAGAAAATAAGACATTATTAAAAATAATATTAAAAACTTTAAAGAATTATCATTTGTATAAAATATACTTGCTAATGATACCGATGAAAATGTAAGTGTTAATATCATTACAATTATTAAATATATTGTTAATAGTAATTTAAAATATTTTCTTTTTTTTATATTTCTAATTAAATTATATGATTTATTCGGTATAAAAATAGAAAAAATTAAAGATATTATTATACACATTATAAAATATATAGGCATACTATAACCAGATGTTTTATATAATATAGGATAAAAATAAAAATCTAATATGACAAAATTATTTAATAAAGATAAAAATAATACTGCAATATTAGAAATTCTTCTCACAATATCACCTATTAATATAATACCCCTTTGACTTTAAACTATACAAAAAAGTAGACATTTAATTTTAGTCTACTTTAGGAAAATATTTTTCTTTAGTTTTTTGTGGCACAATAATATTTACCGCTTCTTTTAAAACTCGCAAATGACAACTATTTGATGTAAAAGCATGTTCCCCATCAGTATTAAAACTCATATCTTCTGAAGTATTAATTTCTACATCGTCAACTAAATAACTTTCAATGCCATATCTTTTAAAAGCCTTTTCTCCTCTAAAAGCGAATATCAAAAGTCTTGGAAAAGATGCTAAACCTTTAGCTGGTATTAATGTTAATTTAAATAATCCATCATTCAAGATTTCTTTTTTTCTATGTAATAATTTAAAACCTGATAAATGATCACTATTAAGACAAAGTGCTACATAATAGTCTCCTTCTTTTTCAATACCATTAAACTTTAGTTTTAAATGAAATTTCTTTCTTGTGACTAGCTCTTTAGCTCCATAAATTAAGTAAGCCACCTTACCAAGTCTCTTTTTCATTCTATGAGGTGTGGTATAACTAATATCAATAAATTTTCCAACCCCAAATACATACCCAAAATACTTATCATTACAAGCACCAATATCCATTTTTACAACTTCGCCATTTAAAATAATATTAAGAGCCTTTTTAATATTTTTCTTAAGCTTTAATGTGTGGGCCAAATCATTACAAGTACCACCTGGAATATAGGCAATCGCAGGACGAGATTCTTGTTTTAATATACCTGAAATTGTTTCATTAAATGTACCATCTCCACCAGAAATTAATACCATATCATAATTTTTAGCATTTTCTTCTAAATATGATACTAAACTTTTAGGCCCAGTAGTTGTATAAACATCAATTACATCATATTTTTCTGATAATCTTCTTTTTATATATTCTAATTTTTTTCCTACTTTTTGAGTTCCACTTTTAGGGTTATAACATATTAGGGCTTTCACTCTTATCACCTATCATTCTACTAACTAATTCAAGCATAATATTTTCTCTTTTTAACCAAGCAAACTTATTAGAATCTAGTTTATTATTTTCTTCAAGTGCATAATTAGGAAGTACAAATAAAGCTTGATAATCTAATTTTTTTTCATAATCATCTAAATTAGGTTCTTCTTTTGGACCTATAATATCACATAAATAAAATTCTGATATCATTTTAAAAATACCATTTTTACAAATATTAGATTTACGAATTTCCTCTATATATCCAATGGGTTTAACACTTTGTGAATTTAAATCATATCCAGTTTCTTCTTTAGTTTCTCTAATTAAATTCTTTATCGGATCTTCAAATGGATGTCTGCCACCTCCAGGAAATTTAAAATCTCCATTAACATTTGATCTAATCATTAATACCATTCCGTTATGAATAACAACAGCACGGGATGCTTTTCTTATTTCAACTTTATTAGTAACATTTTTTAAATCCTCTTCAATTGTAGCTATCTTCTTCATATCAATCACTCATTTCAATATCTATAATACCATATTTTGACATTGTTTTGAATTGAATTATTGAATTTTATTTTTTATTTTTAAAATTATTGGATACATTATCGCAAGTATTATTGATATTATATAGTTTAATAAACCAATTTTAGGCATATTAAATAAATTATTAAAGAATAACGTTGTAATAAAAGTTAAAATACTTCCAGTAAATACAGATATAATTAATAATTTATTTGTTTTCTTCCCTTCATGCAAGGACATACTTAAGAACAATTGTGAAAAAGATATTGTTAAAAAACACATTACATTTTGAGAGCCATCATTTAAATAAGAACCTATTAAAAACGATATTAAACTTAAACCACCTAAAATTAGTCCTTCAAAAAAGATAGTAATTACTAATTTCTTATCAATAAAGTTTCTATTTAATGGATAATCTCCTTCGTTATTATCAATTCCAAGTGATATCGCCGGAAGCGTATCAGTCACTAGATTTATCCATAAAAGTTGCAGCGGATATAGACAAATACCAAAATCTTTATTGAATACATTTAATACAGCCACAAAAAACACCACTAATACTTCTCCAATATTAGAAGATAATAAATATCTAATTGCCTTTCTTATATTATGAAAATTACGTCTTCCATCTTTAATTGCATAAGATATTGTATCAAAAGAACTATCAAGTAAAATCATATCACAAGAATCTTTTGCAATATCTAATGCGTTTTCAACAGCAATTCCAATACTAGCCTTTTTAAGAGCCGGTGCATCATTTATACCATCTCCAGTATAAGCTATTACATCACCTCTTTTAATATAGGCCTCTACAATTCTTTGTTTATCTATTGGAAGCACCCTTGAATATACACTATATTTGGATAAATTATTTAAAAGTTCTTCATCACTTAATTTTAGAAGTTCTTCATGAGATATAACTTCATCAAAACTATTTACAATACCAACTTCTTTTGCAATTTTAAATGCAGTATCTTTAAAATCGCCTGTAATCATTATTGTGTTAACACCCATTAATTTAGCTTCTTTAATTGATGACTTGACACTATCTCTTATTTGATCTTTAAATGAAACCATACCTTCTAAAATCATTCCAGTCGGATTTTTGCATTCATTTAAAGTACCTTTTTTATATCCTACGAATAAAACTCTATTTTGATTTAAAGCCTCTATTTTAGCCTGATTAAATAAAAATTCACTTTTATTTATTGAATAATCATATATAACATCAAACGCACCTTTAATATAAG
Source organism: uncultured Clostridium sp. (assembly GCA_964524125.1). GTDB lineage: Bacteria > Bacillota_I > Bacilli_A > Acholeplasmatales > Anaeroplasmataceae > CAG-307. The sequence goes on along the minus strand of CAZGBY010000028.1, from coordinate 16,961 downwards.
ATATATATTCATTTTTATCTTTATAAACTAATAGCTCATATTTATTTACTGATGAAAAAGGTATAGATAAAACCTCTTTTTCATGGCCATTATATAATAAACTATTAATTTTATTAGAGTTATTTAAAGTAGCTAAATTAAATAGTTCTTTTACTTCAGTATTTGTTTTATTAATTCCTTTAAATTTAACAATACTAAAAGATCCAGTTGTAATAGTACCCGTTTTATCACAAGCAATTACATTAACCGCACCTAAAGCTTGAGCTTGAGGCATTCTTTTAACAATAGCTTTATTTTTAGACATTTTTAAAACGGATATTGCCATTACTGTAGTTAATACACTTTGAAGTCCTTCTGGGATAGCCGCAACAGCAAGTGATATAGAAAGTATTAAAGAAGATATAAAATCCTTAGTTATAAATAATTCTAAAGTATAGATAACTAGACAAACACCGATAATAATTGCTCCTATAACCTTAGAAGTTTTATTTAATGCTTCTTCTATAGGAGTTTTTTCTTCTTTAGTATCATTTGTATGTTTAAGTATTTGCCCTATTTGAGTATTATTTCCAATACTAACTACAACACCAATAGCATCTCCTTCAGAAATAAATGTTCCTTTAAATAACATATTAGTCAAAGAGTTTATTTCTAAACTTTCATTTATAGGAAGATTATTCTTGTGTGTACTTGTCTGTTCACCTGTAAGTGCACTTTCAAGTACATATAGATTATTACTTTTAAGAATTCTTATATCTGCTGGTATTAAAGAACCAGTTTCTAATACTACAATATCTCCAACAACTAATGAAGAAGATTCTACTTTAATTTTCTTACCATTAGATAAAATATAAGAATAGTAAGATTCTAATTTAGATATTCTTTTTAAAGAATTTTTAGCTTTTATCTCTTGTATTGTACCAATTAATATATTAATAACCACTACACAAATTATTAAAATGCTATCAATATATTCTTCTTTATTTAATATAAATGATACAAAAGCACTTATTAGTAACATCCATACTAGTAAGTTTTTAAACTGATTTATAATAATATTAAATATCTTATTATTATCTTTAATTTTTATTACATTAAGTCCATTAACTTTCAGTCTTGATTTCCTTTCATTTTCATCAAGTCCATCTAAAGTTGTCTTATACTTTTTTATAATTTCCTCATATGTTAATTTATAATCTTCCACAAATACACCTCATTAATAATATGAGGCAAATTTTAAATTAATAACATATCTTGAATTAGAAAGATATTTCAAGTAAAATAAAATAAAGGTGATAGTATGATAGATAAGATTAAAATTACTTTAAATGAATATACTTTTAATATTATATTAAAAGATTGTGAATTATTTGGTTTTTTTAAAAATAACAATGAATTAAACAAAAATGCATTCTTAAACACTCTAATTGTTAATTATTATGATAAGTTTAGTCTAAATGAAAATAATCTTAAAAATTCATTATTATCTGTCTTAAATGATACTAATATCAAAAATAATGATGAAATACTTGAACGTTTGCTTAATATTATAAGAAAGAATAATAATATAGAAAACAACGATAAATCAAAAATTATTAATTTAAAACCTACAAAATTTAGTGAAAGTACTATTTCATTAATTGAAAATAATTTATCGCTGTCTTCTTCTTTATCTTCATACTATCGAAATATGTTTTCATCATATGCTCAAATACCTTTAAACTTAAGAGAAAGAATAGTATTTAAAGATAATTATGAACTTATATTAAAATCTATTAAAGAAGATAAACAAGTAAATATAACTTTAAATAATGGATTTATATATAAGAATGTGTCTGTATATAAACTGTGTAATTCTAAGGAAGAATTATTCAATTATGTCTTACTTCAAAAGACAGATAATACTTTTTCTACATTAAGGCTTGCAAATATTAAATTTGTACATATTTTAAATACTAAAAGAGTTGTTAGCGAATCTACTATAGAAATATTTGAGCGTCAAATAAAATGTGGAGTAGAATATCCATTTTATAATCTTAATGAGAAAGAGATTGTAGTTAAATTAAATGAATCTGGTATTAAAATGTTTAAAAAAATATATTTATATAGACCAATACCGTTTAAAATAATAAATGATTTATATTATTTTAATTGTTCGTATAATCAAATAGAACATTATTTTAAAAGATTTGGCTCTAACGCAATTGTCATATCACCATTAAATTTAACAAAAAATTTAAATAAATATTATTTCTGTGCAAGTAAAGCTTATTATGATGTTATTAAAAATAATGAAAATAGTGCCGATTAATTTTCAGCACTATTTTTCTTTATTCAATTATAATATTTTTAGTTTCTTTTTTAGATGCCTTGTCTAACTTGATAGTTAATACACCTTCAATTAGTGAAGCCTTAATTGAATCACTATTTACATTTGGTAAGTAATAACTCCTTTTGATTTTTGATGAATTTATTTCCTTAATCAAATATTTTTTATCATCATTTATACTATTTTTTGAAACTTCAATAGTTAAATATTGATTTTCATAAGAGATATTAATATTCTCTTTTTTTATGCCTGGGACATTTAAATCCAATTCATAATAATCATCAGTTTCTGTAGCATCGGTTTGAAGCCTAGATGTTGAAAAAACAGAAAGTCCATTAAACACATCAAAATCATTATTATTTCTTTTTACGAATAACATAATATATCAGCTCCTTTTAAATTTAAATATTATTCTATAATAATAGTTTTAGAATCTTTCTTCATCAAAGGTAAATTAATAGTTAAAACACCATTTTCAAATTTTGCAGAAATTTTTTCTTGATCTACTTCTTCTAATTTAATTTCTCGTTTAGAATAATTTTCAAATCTTTCATGGATAATATAATCCCTAGATTCTACTTCATGTTCTTTTACTTCAATAATTAATTTAGAATCTTGATAATTAATAACTACATCTTCTTTTTTTACGCCTGGTAAAGCAGCTTCAACTGTATATCCTACCTCATCTTCACTTACATTAACCGCAATATATCCACGAGCCTTTTTAGTTAAGTCTTGTGCATATGTGCTCACATCCTCAAAAGCTTTTGATAATTCTTCAAATAAATCTAACATTTTTATCATCCTTTCTTTAATTGGTTTGGCACTCTTTAATTATATCTGCCAACCTCTTGCGCTTATAGTATATCACAATTTTTGGCACTGTCAACACCAAAGTGCTAATTTAAGTTGATGAAAACGTTTTCATAATCGGTTTTTGTAAATGTTTTTTTATATTTGTCTAATTCAAGTGTTTGTGCTATACTAAATATATGAAAGTGAGGTTTTAAATATGAAAGCTGCTTTAATTGGTTATGGAACTATGGGTAAATTAGTATATGATGAATTAGGTGCTGATTGCGTATGTGTAATTGCACCAAATGGACCAGATTTAATGAATAACCTTTATGAATATGACAAAGATATTGATGTGATTATTGATTTTTCTGTACCTGTAAATTTAAATATGATATCTTCTTATGCTAAAGAACATAAAACACCAGTTGTTATAGCTACAACTGGTTTTACAAAAGAACAAAGAGATGAAATTTTAAAGTTAAGTAAGGTAGTACCTGTTTTAAAAAGTACAAATTTTAGTATTGGATCTATTTTAATGAATAAATTTCTAAAAGAAGCTTCTAAATTACTTTCAGATGATTTTGATATTGAAGTTATCGAAAAAAATCAAGCAAAAAAGGATAAACGCTCTTATTATATGACTGAAGGTATTATTGATATTTTAAAGGAAGAAACATCTTTAAATCCTAAATATGATAGGAATGGTGAATCCTCAAGACCTGGAAAAGAAATTGGTGTACATATAATTAAAGGCGGAAATCTACAATCAAGTCATGAAGTTGTATATTGTGGCGAAAATGAAATTTTAAGTATTTCACATACTGAATTATCTCATAATCAATTTGCCAAGGGTGCTAAAGAAGCTGCTTATTGGTTACTAGATAAAAAACCTGGTTTATATACTATGGAAAATTTAATATATGAAAAATTAAATAATTAAAAAGGATTTTTTAATTAAAAATTAAAAAGTGTGATTCGTTTTAAACTGATTCACACTTTTATTATTTTAAAATACATTTATAACATTTACCACATCTTCAATAGATGGTTTTTCATCATATGTCCAATGCTTTATATATTTTTCATCTACTGTATAGATACATAATTCTTCTTGTTCTTTTAACGGTAAATACTTAGATATAATTTCTTTTACACTTTCTATATCCTCTAATACTTCATAGCCTATTTCAGTAACTTTTAATCTTTCTTCTTGTTCTTCTACTTTATTTATTAAAAAATAAACAGTTTTACTTTGATCTACAATAGGAAGTCCTGTTTTAGTATTTAAAATCTGTGCGATCATTTTTATCACCTCTATAATGAAAATATATCATTTTAAAAGATAAATATCAAGATTTATTTGTTTTTCCATCTTTCTTTTAAATAAAATGCTGCACTCTTTGGATTTCTATCTCTTTTAAATACACCTTTTTTATTGCCATCCACCCTAATTATTCCTTCACTTGTTTGGAAATCAGCAAAATTCCAAACATGTTCACCACAAACACATTTATGTTTTTTAAATATGTTATGATATTTGTCTAAATATCTTATTTGATAATTTTCACTCCACATAACATCAGGTAAAGTTTTCAAACCATTTAGTGTATCACAACCATATTCACTAAAAACAACTGGTTTATTTGTTTTATCCCACTTTTCTAATTCCTTATCTAATTCAATTATCCCTTCTTCAAGTTCAGGACCACCATTTATATACCACCCATAATACCTGTTTAACATTATAAAATCACAAAATTGATAACATTTGCAATTATCTGGTGTTGAATTCATTAGCATCGCAAAAGTTCTTGGTCTTTTTTGAACATCAAGTTCATAACAAGTATCAAAAACTTTTTTAAAATATTTCACTACTTTATCAGATGATGTTGTATCAGGTTCATTAAACAAACTAAACGAAATAACACTTGCATAATTTTTATCTCTTAAAATTAAATCTTTTAATTGCTTCAAATGATTATTTAAAGTTTTGATATGAATTTCTTCTTCATCAAAAAAAGATTCAATTTCTTTTTTACCACCTGCAGCAACTGCATTCATTAAAGATGGAAAAAATCCTACTGCAGGAAGTTCATCAATAATTAATATACCTTCTTTATCCGCTAGAATATATTCTTCTTCTGAGTAAGGATAATGACTGGTTCTAAAGGAGTTTGCATTTATCCATTTAAGTAATTCGAAATCCCTTTTAATAACATTTAAATTTTCTGCTCTACCAGATAAATAAAAATCCTCATGACGGCCAAAACCTTTTAAATAAATAGGTTTATTATTTAACAATATTTTGTTTTTATCAATGGATATAGTTCTAATACCTACATTCATAAAGTATTCATCTTTTAGTTCTTTATTTAAAAATAATTTAAATATAAATTTATATAAATACGGTTTATTAACATTCCATAAATTTGTATTAGTTATCAAAATTTGTCCTTTAATTCCTTTAGTTTTAGTAATTAAATAATTATTTTCATCATAAACTTCTACAATTAAATCAGATGAAGACACAGTATCAACTTTATATTCTGTTATTGTATAATTATCTTGCAATATATGATTTAGGGTAATATCTAATATAGATTCTTTAGGAGTAATTATAATATTGACTGGTCTAATAATTCCAGAATAATTAAAAAAATCAAAATAGGGTTTGCAGATTTTTCTTCCATCACTTAATATTTTAACTTCTCCAGCAGGCAAAGTATAATGTGATAATTCATTATTTACTTTAACGACTAAAACATTCTCTTTTTCATATTTTATATATTCATTTATATTAATACTAAAAGGTAAAAAACCACCATTATGATTATATATTTCAATTCCATTTAAATAAATAATACATGTATGAGCAACGCCATTAAATCTAATATTAATATCACAATTATCATAATCTTTATTTAAATAAAATATCTTTTTATACCAAACATCACCTGTATATTCTTTATATTTTCTTTCTGTAAAAAAATCTTGAAAACTTGAAGGAACAGGTATGCTTTGTCCTTTAAAACGACCTGCACAAAATTCTAAATTATTACCTTGATTGTTTAAATCAAAAGTAAAATCCCACATACCATTTAGACTAATAAAACTTCTTTTAGATGAATTTATAGGGTACAGCATAACATCAGCCACGTTATCAACTCCATAAATAGTATTATTAAATTTTTAATAAATATACAAAAAGCTAACCACATTATAGTTAGCTTTTTTGTATATTATTCAGTTATTTCAGTTTCATCAACTTCATCAGTTTCTTCAATTTCATCAGTTTCTTCAATTTCATCAAATTCATCGTCAGCTTCAATTAAGTTAACAATTTCTTCATCATTTAGATTTTCACTGATTTCATCATTTTCATCTTCAGAAACTGATTCATCAAGATTAAATTCTTCTTCAACCTCAACCGGTTTATGTTCACAATCAAAAGATTCTTCTTTCAAAATACCAGTACCTGCGGGGATTAAACCACCGATAATAACATTTTCTTTAAGACCTAATAAGTCATCCTTCTTACCTTTAATTGCAGCATCAGTAAGAACACGAGTAGTTTCTTGGAATGAACAAGCAGATAAGAATGAATCACTTCCAAGCGCTGCTTTAGTAATACCTAAAATTAAAGGTCTAGCAATAGGTAATGTACCACCATTCTTAATAGCAGATGTACAAGCTTCTCTAAATTCATTTACAGAAACTTCATGACCTGGAAGTAATGAAGAACATCCTTCTTGAATTACAGATAATTTTCTCATCATTTGATGAACTATAATTTCGATATGTTTATCTGCAATTTCTACACCTTGAGAACGATATACTTTTTGAACTTCTTCAATAATATATCTTTGAGTTGTGTAAGCATCTGTAATACGTAATAATTCTTTTGGATGAACAGAACCTTTCATTAATTTTTGACCACGTTTAATTTGATCACCTTTCTTAACAATTAGTTCTGCTGTAGCTTCTACAGTGTAGTTCTTAATTAAGTCTTCATCCTCTAAATTTGTAGCATCAGCGATTGATACAACAACACCAGCTTTAGTCTTTTCAATACTAATTACAGTACCATCAATTTCAGATAATGTAGCCTTACCTTTAGGTTTACGTGCTTCAAATAATTCTTGAACACGAGGAAGACCTTGTGTGATATCTCCACCTGATGCAACACCACCATTATGGAAAGTTCTCATTGTAAGCTGAGTACCTGGTTCACCGATTGATTGAGCAGCAATAACGCCTACAGCCTCTCCAACTTCTACGATTTCATTTGTAGCAAGGTTACGTCCATAACACTTCATACAAACACCAGATTTAGCATTACAAGTTAAATTAGTACGAACATATGCAACTTTAATATTAGCTTTTGCAATTTCGTTTTGAATATGTTCATCAACAAATTCATTTCTCTTACAGATAACTTCACCGGTTTCTTCATTGATAATATCTTTTGCAAGATATCTACCAAGTAAACGATCAGCAAGAGGAAGAATAACTTTGCCATCATCAGATACAATATCTTCCATCTTAAATCCTTTTTCAGAACCACAATCTTCCATTGTAACGATGATATCTTGTGAAACGTCTACTAAACGACGAGTTAAGTATCCTGATTCTGCAGTCTTTAAGGCAGTATCTGTAGATCCCTTACGAGAACCATGAGATGAAATAAAGAATTCTGATACATTAAGACCTTGGAAGAAGTTAGCCTTAACTGGAACTTCAATTGCTTCACCATTAGTATTAGCCATCAAACCACGCATACCAGCAAGTTGGGCAAAATTTGAACGAGAACCACGTGATCCTGAATCAGCCATCATAAAGATTGAGTTATCTTTCTTTTGTTTTAGGTTGTTCCATAGACCATCTTCGATATTATCACGAGTTTTGTTCCATACAGAACATACCTTTTGATAACGTTCTTTTTCAGTTAAAAGACCCATATCACACATTTCGTGAATTTGGTCAACTTTATTTTCTGCAGCTTTAATTTCATCTTCTTTACGATCATAAACTTCAATATCGGCAATAGAAATAGAAATACCAGAAATTGTAGAATACTTAAATCCTTGGTCTTTAAGTCTATCTAGCATAATTGATGTTTCAGTAGTCTTGAATCTATCAAATACTTCAGCAATAATCATAGATAAAGTTTTCTTAACGAACGGAGCTGTTTCAGGACGTGCAAGCATATCTTCTACAGTATTCTTTCTAACGTCTAAGAAATAGCAATCTGGAATTTCTTTTTGAAGATTTTCCTTTGTTGGTTCATTAATATATGGGAATTCATCAGGCAAAATTGTATTAAAAATCATTTTACCCATTGTTGTAAATAAATATTTGCCATCTAAATCTTTTCCAGCAAATTTATTTAAAGGATAAGATTTAGGGTCAACGAAAATACGAGTATGTAATGTAATTTCGTTATTTTTATATGCTATATAAGCATCATCATAATCAGCGAAGAAATGTCCTTCATTCTTTTCTCCAGCTCTTTCAAGTGATAGATAATAATTACCTAGAATCATATCTTGAGATGGAGTAACAACTGGCTTACCATCTTTAGGGTTAAGGATATTATTAGAAGCAATCATTAAAAGACGAGCTTCTGCTTGAGCTTCTTGAGATAAAGGAACATGGACAGCCATTTGGTCACCATCGAAGTCAGCGTTGAATGCTGTACAAACAAGAGGATGAAGGCGAATAGCTTTACCTTCAATTAAGATAGGTTCAAATGCTTGAATACCAAGTCTATGAAGTGTAGGAGCACGGTTAAGTAAAATAGGATGCTCACGAATTACATTTTCAAGAATTGGCCAAACCATATCGTCTTGACGTTCACAAAGACGCTTAGCTGCACCAATTGCAATACCACGACTAGGTTCTGTTAATTCTCGAATAACAAATGGTTTAAATAATGTAAGAGCCATTTCTTTAGGAAGACCACATTGGTACATCTTTAATCCTGGTCCTACAACGATAACTGAACGTCCAGAATAGTCAACACGTTTACCAAGTAAGTTTTGACGAAAACGTCCTTGCTTACCACGTAATAAGTCAGATAGACTCTTTAAGTGATGATTCTTTTCAACAGCAGCTTTTTTACCACGTTTAGAGTTATCAATTAAAGCATCAACAGCTTCTTGAAGCATACGCTTTTCATTTTTAACAATTAAGTGTGGAGCATTTTGTTCATATTGTCTCTTTAAACGATTATTACGGTTTAAAATACGACGATATAAGTCATTAAGGTCAGTTGTTGCAAAACGACCACCATCAAGTTGAACCATTGGTCTTAAATCAGGCGGAATAACTGGAAGTACATCAAGTACCATCCATTCAGGTTTGTTATCTGAATTATTAAATGATTCAACAACTTCTAAACGCTTAATTACTCTATCACGTTTTTGTTTAGAAGAAGTTTTTAACTTTTTACGAAGTGATTCAACTTCTTTTTGTAAATCAAGTTCTTGTAATAATTTTTTTACAGCTTCAGCACCAGTTAAAGCTTCAAATTGTTTTGGATATCTTTCAGTAAAATCTGAATATTCTCCTTCTGTAAGTATTTGTTTCTTTAAAAGTCCTGGTACTTTACCTGGATTAATAACGATATATGAAGCTAAATAAACAACTTCTTCAAGATCTTTAGCTTTTAAATCTAATAATATTGCAAGACGAGAAGGACTGTTTCTTAAAAACCATGTATGAACTACTGGACTTGCAAGTCTAATGTGACCCATACGTTCACGACGTACTTTAGATGAAGTAATTTCAACACCACATTTTTCACAAACTTTACCCTTAACATCATTACGCTTAGATTTACCACAAGAGCATTGATAATCCTTAGTTGGTCCGAAGATCTTTTCACAAAAAAGACCATTTGGTTCTGGTTTTAGCGTACGATAATTAATAGTTTCGTGCGTTTTAACTTCTCCATGACTCCAAGAAAGAATTTCTTCTGGAGATGCAAGGCGAATACGCATATATTTATATTTATTGCTCATAAAAATCGCCCTCCTTACATACCGAATTTACTGATAAAGTCATCATCATTTTCATCAACGATTGATTTATTTATTTCATTTGTACCATCTTCAGAAATTAATTCTACATGAATACCTAGAGCTTGAAGTTCTCTACCTAATACTCTAAATGATTCTGGAATACTAGCTTCTGGAATAGGTCTTCCATCAACAATTGCATGGAATACATTATTACGACCTACAAGGTCATCTGATTTTACAGTTAACATTTCTTGTAATGTATGAGCAGCACCATATGCTTCTAGTGCCCAAACTTCCATTTCTCCGAAACGTTGACCACCATTTTGAGCTTTACCACCCATAGGTTGTTGAGTAACTAAAGTATATGGACCAACAGAACGAGCATGTAACTTATCATCAACCATGTGGTCAAGTTTGATAAAATACATAATACCTACGTTAACTTTATTTTCAAAAGGTTCGCCTGTACGGCCATCATAAAGAGTAATCTTACCATCTTGTGGAACATCAGCTTCTTTCATAATATCCATTAAGTCTTCATAAGATAGACCATCAAATACTGGTGTAGCAACTTTAACACCTAATTTTTGAGCAGCAAGACCTAAATGAAGTTCAAGTACTTGACCAATATTCATACGAGAAGGTACACCTTGTGGGTTAAGAATAATATCAAGTGGTTTACCATCAGCTGAGAATGGCATATCTTCTGCAGGAAGTACATTAGAAATAACACCCTTATTACCATGACGACCTGACATCTTATCTCCTACACCAATCTTACGCTTTTGAATAATATAAACACGAACGACATCATTAACACCTGGATTTAAATCATCACCATTCTTCTTAGAATAGTGTTGAACAGATTGTACAACACCAGACCCTCCATGAGGAACCTTAAGTGAAGTATCACGACTATCACGAGATTTATCTCCGAAAATAGCAAGTAATAATCTTTCTTCTGGAGTAGGATCAGTTTGTCCTTTAGGAGTAATCTTACCAACAAGAATATCTCCTTCTTTAACTTCAGTTCCTGGAATAATGATACCATTTTCATCTAAGTACTTAGTCATATCTTCACCAACACCTGGAATATCACGAGTTATTTCTTCTTTTCCAAGCTTAGTATCACGAGATTCAATTGTATATTCTTCAATATGAACAGAAGTATAAACATCATTAACTACTAATTGTTCGTTCATAATAACGGCATCTTCATAGTTATAACCTTCCCAAGTCATAAATCCTACACGAACATTACGTCCTAGAGCAAGTTCTCCATTTTGCATAGATTGACCATCAGCAATTACATCTCCACGATCAATTCTTTCCCCTACTGTAACAATAGGACGTTGCCAAATAGTTGTAGATGAGTTAGAACGTAAAAATTGATACATCTTATAAGTATGTAAGTTTCCATCGTCTTCACGAACTACAATCTTCTTAGCATCAACATATTCAACAATACCACCCATAGTAGCAACACATGCAGAACCAGAATCCTTAGCTGCAAAGTGTTCCATACCAGTACCAACAATTGGAGATTCTGGAGCAATAATAGGAACAGCTTGACGTTGCATGTTCGCACCCATTAGTGCACGAGTAGCGTCATCGTGTTCAAGGAATGGAATACAAGAAGCAGCAACTGATACAACTTGTTTAGGAGATACGTCCATGTAATCAACATCGTTAGGTTCAACAATTTCTGTTTCACCAGCACGACGACCGATTACTCTTTCATCAATAATATATCCATTTTCATCTAACTTAGTAGAAGCTGATGCAATTACAACACCATTTTCTCTATCAGCTGACAAATATTCGATTTCTTCAGAAATATATTTATTTCCATTTTCATCTGTTTTAGCAATTAAATATGGAGTTTCAATAAATCCAAACGAATTAACTCGAGCATAAGTTGCCAAAGATGTAATAAGACCACAAGATGGACCTTCTGGTGTTTCGATAGGACACATTCTACCATAGTGAGAATTATGAACGTCACGAACTTCTACACCAGCACGGTCTCTAGCAATACCACCTGTACCTAAAGCAGATACACGACGTTTTTGTGTAATTTCAGCAAGCGGATTAATTTGATCCATGAATTGTGATAATTGTGATGAACCAAAGAATTCCTTAAGCGCTGATGATAATGGTTTTACATTAATTAAGTTTTCAGGAGTAGCTTCATGAATATCTACCGTTGACATACGTTCAACAATATTCTTTTCAAGATGAGCGAAACCGATACGGAATTGATTCTTTAATAATTCACCAATTAAACGTAAACGACGATTACCTAAATGGTCAATATCATCAAGTGAACCAACACCATCATATAAGTTAAAATAATAACTTGTAGCCGCAATAATATCTGATAAAGTAATGTGTAAAGATTCTTCCCTTTGGTCATTACCAATCATCTTAACTAAATTAGTATCATCACCAATTGTAACTAAACATTCAAGGATTTCACATTCAGGGTTTTCTTGACCAAGAACTCCACCCATATCAATAACTTGGCGGAATGCTTGACGACCTTTTTGTAGATTTTCAAGAACTTCTCCTTCAATTTTACTACCCTTTTTAGCAATAATATCACCACTAGCAAATACTAATTCACCAGTAATATCATCAAAAATATCATCATTTGCAACAATGTCATTGTTTAATACATGACCTTTTGCTCGGTCTAATACATCTAATTTTAGATTATATTTATAACGCCCAACCTTTTGTAAATCATAACGACGATCTTCAAATAATCTTGACGCAATAAATGAACGAGCTCCATCTACTGGTACTCTTTCACCTTGACGTAATTTAGCATACACTTCTACAGCTGCATCTTCACTATTTGTAGTAATATCTTTTTCAAAAGTTGCGGTCATATATTTAGATTCACCAAATAAACTAGTAATTTGTTCATTTGAAGATAAACCAAATGCACGTAAAAGTGTAGTAATAGGAATCTTCTTAGAACGGTCTAATTTACCATACCAAACATCTCTTGAACCTGTTTCATATTCAATCCAAGCACCACGTGTAGGAATTACTTGACCAGTATATCTAATATCTCCACTTTTCTTATCAATTTCGTTTGCGTAATATACACCTGCAGAACGAACAATTTGGGAAATAACAACACGTTCAGCACCATTAATAATAAAAGTACCAACAGGTGTCATATAAGGTATATCACCAAAGAATAATTCCTTTTCTTTTTGTTCACCTGTAACATTGTTGTTTAAACGTACCTTAACCTTTAAAGGACGTGAATAATTGACGTCGCGTAGTTTACACTCAACAACATCATATTTTGGGTCTTCAAAACGGAAATCACCAAAATAGATTTCTAGGTTATTACCGTCATAAGATTTAATAGGAGATATATCACTAAATAATTCCTTTAACCCTTCTGTAACAAAATTATCAAAAGACTTAGTTTGAATTTCAATTAAGTTTGGAAGTGCAACATCAGTACGCACTTTTGAATAATTTCGTCTCACAGACTTCTTTCCATAGTTTACGTTTTTGTAACTCATTAAAGTCACCCCTTGTGTATTTATTTTTGCAAAAATTTAAGCACAAAACGCCCATTATAAGCATTTTAACATTATAAACGATTTGTGTCTATTTGTCAAGCACACTATAGACTGATTTTAGAATAAAATAGCCTTTTTCTTTACAAACTACTTCACAATTACCAAATTTTTCTTCTAAATGCGAAATAGTCGATGGAGCACCTTGTTTTTTCTGGATAACAACCCATAATTGACCACTTTCATTTAGATGGTTTAAAGCTCCATCATATATTTCATAAATAACTTTTTTTCCAGCTCTGATTGGTGGATTTGTTAAAATATAATCATACTTTTCTTCTTCATTTATATTTCCATAGATATTACTTTTAAAAACTTCGACATTTTGTGCTTTATTTTGTTCTATGTTTTTTTTAGCAAGGGATACTGCTCGTTCGTTAATATCTATCATTTTAATGTTTAAATATGGATATAGTTTACCTAAAGTAATACCTATTGGACCATAACCACAACCAACATCTAATAAAGTCTTTTTACTAGAATCCGGGGTAAATGCATCAATTAAGGTATAAGAACCAAAATCAATGTATTTTTTAGAAAAAACACCGATATCCGAAGTAAAAATCATTCTATTATTTCTAAAGTTAAAAGTATAACTGTTAGGATTACTTTTTAAGTCATCCTGTTTTTCACTATAATAATGATTTGACATATTAATTCCTTTTAATAACACTAAAACCCGAGCTTAATTAAAACTCGGGTTATAAGATTTTCTTTTAATTATTACTTAATTTCAACAGCAGCACCAGCAGCTTCTAACTTTTCTTTTAAGTCTTCAGCTTCAGCTTTTGATACCTTTTCTTTAACAGCCTTAGGAGCACCTTCAACGATTGCCTTAGCTTCCATTAATCCAAGACCAGTGATTTCCTTAACAACCTTGATAACAGCGATCTTTTGAGCACCAGCGTTTGCAAGAACAACATCAAATTCTGTTTGTTCAGCAGCAGCAGCTTCACCAGCACCAGCAGCAGGAGCAGCAGCAACTGCAGTTGGGTCAATACCAAATTCTTCCTTCATAGCGTCAACTAATTCTTTAATTTCAAGAATAGTCATTTCTTTTAATGATTCAATAAATGTAACTTTGTCTAACTTTGCCATTTTAATTTTCCTCCGTATTTAATATAATTTAGTTTTTTTCAATTTAATTAGGCTTCTTTTTCTTCTGTAAGCATATTAAGACCAATAGATAATTGAGTAAGAGTTCCTAACATACCTGCAGCAAGTTGAGTTAATAATGTTTCGTATGATGGTAATGTTGATAATGTCTTTAATTGTTCGAAATTAAATTCTTTACCAGATACAACACCACTACAAACTTTAACACTTTCATTTGTTTTAGCGTATTCGAATAATTCCTTTGCAGGAGCTACTTCATCTTCATATGAGAAGCAAATAGCTTTAGGTCCTGTTAATGAAGCAGCTAATTCATTATATCCAGCAGCTTCAGCAGCACGACGGCTAATATTATTCTTTATAACGCAGATTTCGCATCCACACTTAAGTAAATTACGTCTTAATTGCATGAATGCAGCAACTGTTAATCCTTGGTAGTCAAAAGCAATAATAGTTTTAGCTTTTTGAATTTTTTCTACTGTAGCATTAACAAGTTCTTGCTTCTTAAGAATAGCATCATTTGCCATAGTATTACCTCCGTTAAAATTTTTATATAATAATTAAAAGTCTTTTCTACGAGCATAGAAAAGACATTATATTTCTTTTGCTATACCTCGGTAGAAATTAAGTGCCAAATGCACGCCTACTTTCTTCGGCATATATTTGATTTTAATATCTAGAATAATCTAACTGATTATTATAGAGCTGTGTCTTCGTTAACCTTAACACCTGGTCCCATAGTTGTAGAAACAGCGATGTTCTTAACGAATGTACCCTTAACTGTTGTAGGGCGAGATTTAACTAAAACTGAATAAATAGCTTTGAAGTTTTCAGCTAACTTTTCAGCACCGAAAGAAGCCTTACCTAATAAGCATTGAATTTGTCCATTCTTATCACAACGGTATTCAACCTTACCAGCTTTGATTTCTTTTACAGCGTTTGCTACGTTCATAGTAACTGTACCTGTCTTAGGGTTTGGCATTAAACCTTTAGGTCCAAGCACACGTCCAAGACGTCCTAGTTCACCCATCATATCTGGTGTAGCTACGATTACATCAAAATCAAACCAGCCTTGGTTAATCTTGTTGATCATATCTGAATCACCAACATAATCTGCTCCAGCTTCAGTTGCTTCTTGAGCCTTAGCTCCACGGCATAATACTAAAACTTTACGAGTCTTACCAGTACCATTAGGTAACACGATAGCTCCACGTAAATTTTGTTCAGCCTTACGAGGGTCTAAGTTTAGACGGAATGCAACTTCAACAGTAGCGTCGAACTTAGTTGTAGATGTTTTAATAGCAAGTTCTAATGCTTCAACTAAATCATACTTCTTGCTAGAATCTACAAGCTTAGCAGCTTCAACGTATTTTTTTCCTCTCTTCATATGTATCCTCCTAAAAATGTGGTATAAACGGGATTTCCTCCCACAAGTTTTTAGATCGTATAATTAGATCCTAAACTTATTCTTCAATTGCAATACCCATGTTTCTTGCAGTACCAGCGATAATACGCATAGCAGCTTCTACATCGTTTGCATTTAAGTCTGGCATCTTCATTTCAGCAATTTCTTTTAATTTTGCTTGAGAAATAGTACCAACTTTTGTAGTCTTAGAATTTCCTGAACCGCTTTGGATTCCTGCAGCTTTCTTTAATAAATCAGAAGCTGGTGGAGTCTTAACAACGAAACTGAATGAACGGTCATCGAATACTGAGATTACTACTGGTAAAATATATCCAACCTTATCCTTAGTTTGTTCATTAAATTGAGTACAGAAACCAGGGATATTAACACCTGCTTGACCTAAAGCTGGTCCTACTGGTGGAGCTGGATTAGCCTTACCTGCTTGGATTTGTAACTTTACAACTTTTACAAGTTTTTTAGCCACGATAATTCCTCCTTACTTTAATTAAATTGTGGTTATACTGGATTTTATATCCTCCCACTGTCGTGTTTACATACACGTGCTTATACATTCTATCAATTATTAAAAACAATGTCAAGTTTTTTTATTCATTTTTGCAAAAAAATGTGCAGTCCTCAGTTGTAAAATTAAAGTGGAATTATAGCAAAGGGGATTTTAAGGGGGAATG